>CAZOSQ010000284.1:0-5062 GCA_964582245.1 uncultured Bacteroidales bacterium
AAGAAGAATTCAAAAAAAAGCTGGGGGAAGAACATGGTATATTTTTTAATAAATTATTTACCATTACCAACATGCCCATAGGAAGATTTTTGGAATACTTGCAGAAAACCGGTAATGAAGTGGAATACATGGAAAAGCTTGTAAATGCATTCAACCCAAAAACTGCCGAAGGACTTATGTGTAGGAATACCTTATCAGTTGGCTGGGATGGGTATTTATATGATTGTGATTTTAACCAGATGCTCGATATGAAAATAAAACATGAAAAAGAGATGCATATCAATTCTTTTGACTATGATATATTATCGAAACGAGAAATAAGATTATTATCTCATTGCTATGGTTGCACAGCCGGTGGAGGCTCCAGTTGTGGCGGGGCTACCGCTTAAAAAAATAATTCATTGTTTAACTTCGGACGGGTATTAAATACCCTGTGTGAAGATATATATTTTTTCACTACTGACCGGGTAAATTTTTAAATAAAATTAAAAACGCTATATTAACTGCAGAAAAGTTTTTAATGATGCTAAAACGTCTAATTGTTTATTTGATATTTTTTTTTCCTACAGCGATGATGGGACAAACAAATGAAGAATATGAAAAAATGTTGGATAACTTGTATAAGAAAACGGTTGAATTGGTGACATGTAACCAATTAGCTTTCGAGTTATCCAGGGACACTTCCATCATTCTTTTGGATACCAGGGAATATGTTGAATACAAGGTAAGTCACTTGAATAATGCCCTTCACGCAGGATACAAGGATTTTTCCTTAACCACGGTAGAGAATGTTCCCAAGGATAGGAAGATTATCGTGTACTGCTCCGTGGGAGCCAGGAGCGAAGAAGTAGGGGGAAAGTTAAAAGAGGCAGGGTATGAGAATGTTTATAATTTACATGGGGGTATTTTTCAATGGAAAAACCAGGGGTATCCTATCTATAACATGAACGACCAAGAAACAGATTCGGTTCATGCATATTCAAAAGAATGGGGGAAATGGTTGTTAAAGGGAAAAAAAATTTATGAGTGGTAAAAATGCATTGATAATTTTTGTAAAAAACCCGGCCAGGGGAAAAGTAAAAACAAGGTTAGCCAAGACTCATGGCGAGCAAAAAGCTTATGATATTTACCTGGAACTTTTAAACATAGCCAGGGAAAACTTCCTGGATGTTCATGCAGAAAAAATTGTATTTTACTCCGATTATGTTGACAAGGATGACATGTGGGAGAATGAAATTTTTTTAAAAGAGCTTCAAAAAGGTGTAGATCTCGGGGAAAGGAGGAAGAATAGTTTTCAATGGGCTATCAACAAAGGATACAGATCTATTATCCTGGTTGGTACAGATATCCCATTCCTTGGTAAGAAGGAAATAAATGTTGCTTTCGAGAAATTGAAAAAACATGATGTCGTAATAGGACCAGCAAGGGACGGTGGATATTACCTCGTTGGGTTAAATAAAATGTATCCTGCTTTATACCAGGGAATTTCTTGGAGCACTGAAAATGTTTTCAGCCGAACCATTGACAAGATAAAAAAGCTAAAATTATCTTATGCGATCCTGGATGTTTTAAATGATGTTGATCATCCCCCTGATTTAGTGGAAATAGAAAGATATAAGCAATCTAAGCAACATTCTTAGGATTCCTGATCTAAACCATGAAAATCAACATTGGTAGGTGAATTTTTATGCATAGTAACTTCAAAACAGTTTTTTTCCATAGCTGGAACTTAAAATAAACAAGTCGTTAAAGAACATTTAATCATAGGTAAGAAACTGGTGAAATCAATGTCTTGGTTTAATAATACTGTAAAGGCTTAATTTTTCAAAAAAAATAAATATATTCGTAAGAACGAAGATAAAAATGAAAATTCTTTAAAAATTTGATGCATATGAAAAGATTAACTTCAAAATTATTTTACTTAGTAATTATTGGTGGACTATTAATAGGCCTTTCTTTTAGTTGTGAGCCTGACGATCCATCGGAAGAAAAAAATTTGCCGCAACTGACAACTGTAAATGTTGCTAATATTACGGGAACAAGTGCTACAAGTGGCGGAAATGTCACCTCGGATGGAGGATCAGAAGTAACAGGAAAAGGAGTATGTTGGTCCACGAGCGAAAATCCAACCATCAGTGATAGTAAAACCAATGATGGGAGTGGTACAGGGACTTTTACTAGCAGTATTACCGGTTTAACGATTAACACTACCTATTATGTAAGAGCCTATGCAACCAATGCTAAAGGTACCGCATATGGAAACATGATATCTTTTACTACCATCGGTGATACTAATACATCTTCCATTACGGTGAATACCGCTACAGTATCTCCAATAATGGAAACATCTGCAGTAAGCGGCGGGGAGGTAATTGCAGATGGTAGTTCCCTAATTACAGCCAAAGGCGTTTGCTGGAGTACCAGCCAAAACCCTACTATTGATGATCAGAAAACAGATGATGGTACCGGTGTCGGAACATTTACTAGCCAAATGACCGGTTTGTCCGCTACTACCACTTACTATGTAAGGGCATACGCAACCACGGCTTCTGGTACTACTTATGGAAGCGAGGTTTCTTTTACTACTACCGGGAAAGTGTCAGACAAGGATGGTAACCAGTATAAGACAGTGGTCATAGGTACCCAAACATGGATGATGGAAAATTTGGCAACTACCAAGTATAACAATGGTGATGCTATCGGAACATCCTCCACGTTAAATGAAGATTTAAGTACCGATGTTTATGCTAAATACCAATGGCCATACAATGGAGACGAAACCAAGGTGAATACATATGGCAGGTTGTATACTTGGAATGCAGCTACTGATTCGAGGGGAGTTTGTCCCACGGGCTATCATATTCCCACTGAAGAAGAATGGTTGATTCTTTCAGAATACGTGGGTAGTGAATCTATTGCTGCTCTTGAACTAAAAGAAGTAGGAACAGCACATTGGGCTTCAAATGACAATGCCACGAATTCTTCCGGTTTTACGGCTCTTCCTGGTGGTGTTAGGACTCCCGAGGGTGTTTTCCAGGGATTAGGAGAATCTGCGTACTGGTGGGCAGCTAAGCAAACTTGTTCTGATGGACAACATGGAGGTTACTATCGTTTCATTAATAGCGCTATTGCTGGTGATGTTTTTGGTGAAAATTGTCATTCAGCTGTCCATGGACAATCTATAAGATGTATTAAAGATTAGATGATCATAAAATTAAGATAAAAAAAGAGGTTGCATTTGCAACCTCTTTTTTATTAAGGAGTTCAAAATTACTTGGGGGAAATAATAAGCATTTCTTGCCCGATAATTTCGGTGATGTAATGCTTATTTCCTGTCTTATCCTCATAAGAACGGTAATTAAGTTTGCCCTCGATAACTACTTCTTTACCCTTTGATAAATAATTTTCCACAACATTTGCCAAGTTTCCCCATATCACAATATTATGCCACTGGGTTTCCTCTTGTTTTTCACCGTTTTTATTTTTATAGACATCATTGGTGGCAAGGGAGAACTTGGCTAGTTTCCTGTTGTTGTCAAAAGTTTTTACTTCGGGATCATTTCCCAATCTTCCAATTAGACTTACCCTGTTACGTAAAGTATTCATAATAAAAAAAATTAAATGAAACAATAAATTTAAAATTGATTATGCTGCAAAGTAATAGAGTAGGAGGAAAGTTAACCGTATAGCAAACGTTTATAGTCGTTTATAACCGTTTATAAACGTTTAAAAACGGATATAATATTGATTGACAGAATTTTGTGTAATTGTAAAAAGTCAGCTTTTTATATGGTAATCACAAATTTTCTTATTGCTATTCATAAATCCCTATGGTGAAAAAAATAGATGTGGCAAAAAAAAACCGCCCCAAAAGGGCGGAAATACAACATTCAGAAACTAGTTCCTCCTTATTCAACTTTAATAAGAATTTTGCATTGCGTAAACTTTTTCTTCGTATTCGTCTACTGCTTGTTGAAAATTACTTTTTAGTAGATATAAATTTTTTCCTTCATAGCTTATTAATTCCTGAATTCCTTGGATCTTACCATAGTAGGTTTGATCAATCCAATCATAGTTAATCGACCCCACATACCCCTTGTACTTCAATATTCCATCCATAATTGTAGGTTTTGATTATGTTTTATAACTAGAAAATATACAAAATAAATGCCAAATCCGGTATTCATTAGTTTTAATTATAGATGGGTTATAAATAACTAATAACAATATAATAACCAACAAGATGTTTTTATTCTTAGTGTCAAGAAGTGCAACCTATCGAGCCGAGACTCCTTCTTTTTAGTTTTCGTCACATAAAAAAAATACATAATTTTTCCTTCATAGTACTAAGAAGATAGGGCTGCTAGGAGTTATGTTTACCTTTTTTATATTGCAAAAAACTAAAAGCAATTTCGCATTACCTGAAATCTTATTCTTGGCATGAAACTAGATGTTTGGATTTATTACATTCCGGTCACGGTGTTATTGTATTTATAGATTAAAAATAGTCTTCACTCTCAATATCAAGATGGACTTGTTATTAGTGTGTAAATGACAGTATAACAATGTTTTATAAGCATGGGGAAAGGTATGCTCCATTCGAGTTTTTTTTCTACATATTTGGTGTGAATTATATGTTTTTTATATCCAGTAAATTAAAAAAATCATATTAAATTGTTCAAAATTATTTGAAAAAAACTGCAACGCTTTTATTTTTTTTTCGTAAATTATAAGAAGTTTGAATCTATAAACCACGCATTCCTTAATCCTATGTCAAACTAAAAAAAAAAATTCCAATTATGGTTGAAATCAGAAGCGTTGAAAAGAGTAAGGCACATTATAAGATCGATTTTATCCTATCAGGAAAACCTGGAAATAATGAAGTCAAAACTCTTTTTAAAATGCTTGTTTCCTTGATGGATAACATGAAATTTGAGGAGTTTGAAGCAAAATTCAGGAAAATTGCAATTATTCCTGGTGTTTGTAATCAAACATTCCGTTTATCTTTTAATAAACAGGGAGAAATGATTATTTCCCCGCGAGAAGCGAGTATTTGTTAAAA
>CAZOSQ010000285.1:0-5041 GCA_964582245.1 uncultured Bacteroidales bacterium
GTGTATAGAGACGTATGAATGGTGTATAGAGACGTATGAATGGTGTATAGAGACGCATGGCCATGCGTCTCTACACACCATTAAACCTTCATTTTCCTTTTCAGAAATTGGGCATTAATGGCCACTATGATCGTGCTCAAACTCATGAAAACCGCCCCCAGGGCCGGGTCAATTACAATACCCGCACTATACAATACACCCGCGGCCAAGGGTATGGCCACCACGTTATATCCCGTTGCCCAGGCGAAGTTCTGGATCATTTTTTTATAGGTTTCCTTGCCAAACAAGACCAGAGAAGCAATATCCTTGGGATTACTATTTACCAGGATGATATCGGCTGTTTCTGCCGCGATATCCGTCCCGCTGCCCACGGCAATGCCAACATCGGCAGTGGCCAGTGCAGGGGCGTCATTTATACCATCGCCTGTCATGGCCACAAATTCCCCTTTTTCCTGGAACTCCTTGATTTTATCAAGTTTTTTATCCGGCAGGATATTGGCAAAATATCCATCCAGGCCCAGTTCATCGCTCACGCTTTTGGCCACTCGTTCATTGTCCCCGGTCATCATGTATATTTTCAAACCATTATCTTTTAGGGTTTTGACCGCCTCGTAAGATTCTTCCCTGATCTCGTCTGCCATGGCAATAAAACCGGCCAGGTTATCACCATCCATGATAAAAACAACTGTTTCCTGCTCGTTTTTATAAGCCTTGTCCGGGATGTTGATGTTTTTTTCCCTGACAAACCCGGGGCTCACCACTTTTATTTTTTCCCCCTCCACGTCAGCCTCTATGCCTTTCCCGGTTATTGCATTAAAATCTTTTGCTTCCGGTACTTTTATGTCCTGTTCCCTTACTTTTTGCATGATTCCCATGGCAAGGGGGTGTTCTGATTTTGCTTCCAATGCACCGGCAAGCCTAAGTATTTCCTCATCTTTATATTTACCATTCAATGTTCCAAATCTTGTCACCCCGAAATTTCCCTTGGTAAGGGTCCCTGTCTTATCAAAAGCCAACAAGGTGATTTTCCGGGAATTTTCAAATGCAGTACGGTTTCGGATCAATAACCCCCGCTGGGCAGATATTGATGTGGAAATTGCCACGACAAGCGGCACTGCCAATCCCAAGGCATGCGGACAAGTGATGACCATTACCGTTGCCATTCGCTCCAGCCCAAACACAAAAGGTTCTCCCAGGACAAGCCAAACGGCCAAAGTGATAAAACCTACCGATAATGCGATAATGGTTAACCAGAAGGCGATCCGGTCTGCCAGGTGCTGTGTTTTTGATTTTTTCCCCTGGGCATCCCTGACCATCTTGATCACCTTGCTCAGGTACGCCTCCTCCCCTACCTGCTGGACTTTTATTTTTAATGAACCATTGCCATTAATTGTTCCCCCTATAACCTCTTCCTCTTTTCTTTTTTTAACCGGTTTGGATTCTCCTGTTACCATTGACTGGTTCACGGTACTTTCCCCTTCAGTAATAATGCCGTCCACGGGGATTTTTTCACCGGGTCTCACCATTACCTTATCGCCTTTCTTCAACTGGTCAACTTTCACGTCTTTTGTTTCACCATCTTCTATTAGATGCGCTTCTGACGGCATCATGGCTACCAGCATTTGCAATGAACGGGAAGCCCCGGCCACGGACTTCATTTCCAACCAATGCCCCAGGAGCATGACATCGATCAAGGTGGCCAGTTCCCAGAAAAAGGTGCTGCCGGGAAGCCCAAAAGTAGTCGCCGAACTATACCCCCAGGCGACAGTGATGGCGACCGCGATCAATGTCATCATGCCTGGTGATTTATTTTTCATATCACCAACAAAACCGGTAAGAAAAGGCCATCCCCCGTAAAAATAAACAATGGATGATAGTACAAAAAGAACATAGCTCGAGTAGGCAAAATCAATCTCGTAACCCAGCAAGTCCTGCACCAAGGGTGATAATATCAATATAGGAATTGTTATTATTAATGAAATCCAGAACCTTCTTCTAAAATCCTTTATCATCATCTCATGATGCCCGGCGTGATCATGTCCGGCATGTCCTTTATCCATTTGATGTTGATGTTCTTCATCTCCTCCATGGTTATGCCCACGAGGTTGGTGCTTATCTTTTTCATTTTCATGTACATGCTGAGGATGTTCGTGTTGATGTTTCATGTTTTCAACTTTTAATGATCTAAATTTTAAGAATATATCATTTGTATAGCATAACGTATCACTAAAGCAAATGTTAAAGTCGAGAAACTTCAATAGCGAAGACATCTAAAAAAAGCAGGTTAGAATATTGCATCGAAAGTTTTTATTAGCCACGAATACACGAATTATAATATTCGTGCATTCGTGGCTATCTTTCATGATTAACACGAATTGGTTTCCCGCTTAGCGGGAAGAGATTCCGAAAACCATCAAGTGTTTACTAATGTTTATCTTAATTGTACCGTAATTCAAACAGGAACGTTCTTAGCCTGGCGGCTATGCTCGTGGTTCGGGTCTAACGTCCTCAAACAGCCTTGGTTTTTTAACGCTTCACTTCTTAGATTTTCTTTCGGCCTCCACCAAGGGCTACAAGCTGACGGCAGAACGGAATTTTCCGGGGTCGAAAACCTACCCATCACTTTTATATTTATTCTTCAAAGCCAATAATAATTTAGCGGTTTTATTTTTTTTTAAAATTTACCCGGTCAGTAGTATTTACTTTTTTAAAATAAATTACAGATTCCTTTGGCTTATATCCTAAAGAAACTTTGGTTGAACCTAATGGGAAAGCAATAAGGCTTTTTTTTGGCAAGTGAACAACAATTCTCATCTTATAAAAGGATTGGGGCGAAAGAAGATGAAAGCACCAACATCAGGCTTTATATTATTGAGTAGTTTTGATTTTACCTAAAGGAATACGCTAAAATTCAAACAATAGGGAAAATCTACTAATAATCTCGAATTCAGCAATGATTTTGATTTGAAAATTGATGTTAAAATTTCTATTTCGGTCTCAATTTTGTGTTAACAATTCTATGTCTAATTTAATTAAAAAAACAGTTATGGAATTTACAGCAAAAAAAATAAAAGAAAATGCAAATCAAAAGAATCCAAAGCATAAAGAAGGTGTTATCGCTACAAAAATAGAACAACAAACTGCAAAAATTCCCTCCGATGCTTTTTTATGGGCATCCTTTGGGTCAGTTCTTGCTTCTTTAACACTTAAAACTTTAAAAAAGGATGAAGTAGCTCTTTTTGTAGGTCAGTGGGCCCCGACATTTCTTTTGTTTGGTATTTACAATAAGCTTGTTAAGCAAAGGGGACATGATAAAAGCAGAAACAGTAAATTTTTTTAAAAACTATATTTGTTATAAAAGGGACAGTAAAATGCAATCCTGTCTCTTTTATTAATTATTTCACGATCTTAATCTCTCGATAAAAAATTCCGCCTAATAAAAGTTTATAAGATAAATCCTTTTTCCATTTTCGATATTTAACGAAATGGTTTCTGCAGGATTTAAAATATGGTGGTTTATATCAGGAATTTAAATAGTCAACGGTAACTCCCGCACTGTAAGATCCCGACCAGGTATTGATACAGCAAAACACAATGTTGCTTTAGGATGTATTTCCGGGTATTGATGATTTTCTTTTGGTGGCAATTATTGCCGGTTTTTAGGCTGCTTATTAAGCATTTTATTTTTAGGAACTATAAAGAATGGGTTGTTTAAGCTACAACCCATTCTTTTGCAATATTGCTTTCCGTTTTTGGAAAATATTTTATATCGGCCTTAATAAAAGGGTCAGCTAATTTTGCCCAGTTTTTGGCAGCATTTTCATCGCTTACCACGGCTACTTTATTAAATTTCTTAACATGTTTGAAATAGGTAACAATATCTTTATAAAGCGCATCAGGTTTTATATTTTTGATATCTCCAATTTGGATATAAAGATCCACTTTCTCATTATTTTCTTCTGCCATCTCAAGAATTGGATCAAGCTTTTCATAATCTGCTTTTTCAATGGTTTCCTTTGCCTCGAAGGCAATCGTGTTTCCTTTTGTAATATCAAGTATTTGAAACATAAGCATCCTTTTTTTTTATACATTTTAAATATATATAGTATAATTATCATACCATTTTTAGAATCTTGATCATTTTTTTAATTTTTGTTTAAAGAAATTTTGAAAACATAATCCTATTTGCCCTTGTTCTTTAAATAGATATAAAACGTCCGACCATTAAAATTAAAGTACAAAAGATTTGAGAATAACAATTTACAGTGCGAAAGATTACAAAGAATACCATAAAGCAATAAAAAATGTTTCCGAATGGGTAGATTACATATTACCACGAGATTATTCTCCAAACCAAAAAACTATCGATACTTTAAAAGAAGTAATAGAAAATAAAATAAAACGAAGTTGTGAATTTTCACCAGAATCTCTTTACAACTACAATAAGGGAAAAATAACTCATCCTACAGAACAAAAATGCATTGAAGAGCACTTAAAAACATGTTATGAATGCAATAAATACTATGAAAAAAAAATAGTAACACCTAACAACATAACTAAAATAATATCCTCAAAATTTCAATAAAAACCAAAAAGTTTAAAAAATAAACTAAATAAAATCACTAGAATGACAACATATAACCTTGTTAAATCAAGAAGTTAAATTTATTCTATTTTTACTAATAGTGTCTAAATCAATTAATTTACTAAAATAAATCTTCAAGGTGAGAAACTATGAAATACATAAAAGATTATATTTGGCAAGAAAACAGAACCATAAAAGATCATCTAACTATTCTAGATAATATTGGGTTTCAAGCTTCCGAAACAAAAAAAGCAGCAGAAACTGTTCTTCGAATGAAAAAATCAGGTGCAAAGATATATTTAACATTCACATCAAACATGGTTACATCAGGCCTAAGAGGACTTTTTGCTCAACAAATAAAATTAGGCCTAGGCGACATAGTAATAACAACAGTTGGTGGCATTGAAGAAGATATAATGAAAGCAAAAGGTGAAAATTTTATTTTAGGAAGCTACC
>CAZOSQ010000286.1:0-5039 GCA_964582245.1 uncultured Bacteroidales bacterium
TCAATGACTGTTTCACAGCGCTTTCGCCGAAGCTTCAGCGGGGCAAAGCCTGGAGGAAAAAGTAAATGGACGCCCGGTTTTACTCCCCTGAAGCGGTAGCGAAAGAGAGCATGAGGGCAAAATAAATAATCCGATTTTTAATCGGATACCATTGAAAAAAAATAAACAAGAATAAACTAGGTTCACATCTCAAGCAGGCATGACCTTGTATTGCAAAAGATTAAAAAAAACTTGTAATTCAGTTGGTTTTTATTTTTCCAATAAATATATTTGCTTCAACGGGACACTCATGAGTAGTCCATTCCAATTTATTAAATTTAAAAAAAATATGAAAGCTAGTTTAAAGAATATCCTTGTCCCGATCGATTTAAAAGAATCCTCCCTGAATGCATTACGGTATGCCATTGATATTGCCAAACGTATAAATGGTAATATTTTTTTACTTCACGTGATAAGAACCGGGGACTTTTGGACAAGATTTTTACAGGATAACAATGAATTTGTCAAAATTATTGAGAAAGCCAAGGAAGATTTAGATAAAATTGCAGAAGAATATTCCAAGCAATATGATGTGAATATCGAAACTAGCGTGGAAGGTGGTAAACCTTATAAAATAATACTGGAAATTAGCAACAAGTTAAAAGCAAGGTTTATTGTCATTGGAGATAATGATTATCCTACCCCGGTAAAAGAAGAATTAGGCTCCACGATATATCACGTGGTGATTAATTCTTGTATCCCTGTTATAACAGTTAAGGGAAATAAAAAAAGAAGCATAGGTGATAAAGTTCTTGTCCCACTTGATTTAACGGTTAGGAGCAGCAAACAAGTATTCAGTGCATTGGCTTTGGGAATAAACTATAAGATCTCAATTTACCTGGTTTCTGCCCTTATTGGTGGTGTTAAAATAGCAAAAAGCAGGATTTACAAGAAGCTTAGGGTCGTGCAAAAAACCATGCAAGATAATAATATTCCCTGTACTTATAAATTGTATGAGAGAAGTGAAGTAGCACCCCATCAAAGAGTGTTGGAATATGCAAAGGAAATTGATGCTGATTTAATTTTGATCATGACACATCAAGAAGGTTTTACCCATGATAATTATATTGGTGCATTCGCACATCATATCATTAACCAATCAGATAGGCCTGTTTTAAGCCTTACGTCAACGGCCTGCGAAATTAAGCAAGATGAATTGATGAAAAACGTGGTAGATCCCCTAGGAATATTCCTTGGCAAGCCCGGGAGAATGAAATGGTTTGGTGGGCACGAATTATAAATAATCGTTGTTAACCTATTCTTTATGAATATTTTTCAATCTATTCAAAGTTATGGTTAAAGGATTGAAAAGTTTTTTCATTTTTATTAAATATTTTTATTTTGATTTATCTTGGATTTTCCTTACTATTTTTCTAACAAGAGAACGGGGTGTGAAACGCACAGAGTTAGCCAACAAATAATTCAGGAATCCATGAATGGCAACGGGTGATCCTTTCATCATTTTTTTATAACCAAAAACAGCTACTTCACGCGAAGTAGGTAAAATTTTTCCTTTTACCAAATTAGTATCTTCAATTCTTGCAATGGATAAGAAGTCACTTTGGGTTGCACCCGGGCACAATGCAGTTACAGTAACTCCTTTACCAGATAATTCATTGTGAATAGCTTCTGAAAAATGTAGAACAAAAGCCTTGGTTGCATAATATACCGCCATTAGGGGGCCAGGTTGAAATGCTGCCGTGGATGCCACATTCATTATCTTTCCATTTTTACGTTCAACCATATCCTTCAAGAATAGTTTGCAAAATTGGGTAAGGGATATCACGTTAAGGTTAATCATTTGGAAGTCATTATCCCATTCAGTTTCATGAAAAAAACCGGAATTTCCAAATCCAGCATTATTAACCAGGTAGTCTATAACAATATCTTGCTTTTTTATTTCTTCATAAACCTCGCGAGGAGCATTTTCAACGGATAAATCCTTTTCAATGACATGGATTAGAACACGGTACTCATTTTGTAAATCCACCCTTAATTCATCTAATTTTTTCTTGTTCCTAGCCACGAGAACCAAGTTATTTCCTTTTTCGGCGAAAACACGTGCTAATTCTAAACCTATGCCACTGGATGCTCCAGTAATTAATGCTGTTTTTCTCATAAAAAGAATGTTTTGTATTAAGAATTAAACCTAATGCCAAATATCATTTCATAAACATGAAACTTGTTTTTTTGTTTAGAATCGTGAATTTCTTTCTACAACTTCCGGTTAAAGATTATTTTGAAATAGGAACTTGAATGTTCGAAGTTTACCAGGTGGTAATGATGAAATCTAACCTGTTCAAGAAATCAGCCTCGTAATATAATTTAAAACCATTAGTCATTTGGTGTGTTTCAAAGAAATTATCTAGAGATTCTTCAAATTCTTTTTTGTTAAACCATGCAATTTTATCATTGCTAAATAATAATCCTACTTTACTGTTAACTAATTTAAGGGTTGGGGTATTATTAAAATTCCATAGGTAATTATCAATTTGTGTTGTGGCAGAAAGGATTACCCCATCAAAAAAAAGTAGAGTGTCAATTTCTTGTTCAAGGGAAGTTTCTAGGGTATAATCACCAGTTTCAATGATTATTTTATCGTAACTTACAGAATTCACGGTGCTTGGTTTTTTCAATTCAAAATCTGAATAACAAGGTATTTCTTTTTGAAGAATGAAATCACGATATTTTTCCATGAGGAATTTAGGATCATAAGGTTTGACCATGGAAGCCAGGTAAATATTGAAACTTCTCACCGGATAATCCAATATCCCATCATTACTTGTAATTCTTTGGGAAAATTTTTGTTTCACCGTTTCCAGGAACTCTTGGGAAAGTTCATTCCCGGCCATTTTTATAAAATCATCCATGTTAATATAACTTGTATTCGCATAGATATTAATTTCCTTTTGAGGTGAAACACCCAGGATAAGCCCTTCCCCAAGCTTTAAATCCCAATGAATATAAACAGCTAAATGATTAATATCTTCTTGTTTAAATAATTTATAGGGGTTCCCCTCGTCTAGGAATAAAAAATCATTCTCATAAATTCCAATCGTTTTATCCCGGATAATCTTTTTAGAAATTTCCTGCACAAGATTTTTATCCGATATGGGAATTATAATTTTTCCCCCTTGAGAATTTCCGGGTATTGAAATTACTAAAGATATAACGACAGTTAAGATGACAGTTTTAATCATGGTTTGATCTTATGGTTTACCCCAATATAATGTTTTTTTCTTTAATAAGGAGAAATGAATAAATAAATTATAACTTGCTTTATCTTTGAATAAAATGCATCACAATGGGTAAACCAGCAGGATTTGTCTACAATTTATTGATCCTGTAAAAATTTCAATTGATTTTCAAGCATTTCCACTTTTCTCATCTTGTATCCTGATTTTTTTGCCAAGGAAACAGGGTTAGAGTAAATATATTTTATTTCCATAACCCTGTGATTATCATAATCTAACTTCATACTTGGGTAATAGGGTCTCATCCGATCGGTAAACTCAAGCATTTGATCAGCAAGTTCCGGGTTCAACGCATAGCCACATGCCTGGGCTCCTTCTATGGTTTCCAACATTAGTTCTTTCACGATAGATCTAGAGGCTGAATTGTTCATAAGCTTGTCTGTCGAACTATCTAACACCACAGAAAGACCGTTGTAAGGAATATTCCATATCAATTTTCTCCACCTCGCGGCTCCTAAATTTTTTTCCACTTTTGCTGAAACTCCCGATGAAACAAAATCTTCTGCTATTTCTTCTAAAATAGAGATATCATCGAAATTGAATGTTCCAAAACTGATTTGCCCGTTATCTTGATGATAAACAAGGCCCGGTTGAGATTTTGATGAACAGATATAAGCCATCCCCCCTGCTATTTTTAATTCGGGGAAAAGCACCGAAAGTTCCTGTTCCATTCCCAACCCGTTCTGTATAAGGACAATCGTGCTTTTATCATGGGCTATTTTGCTAATAAAGGAAGGTAAAAGATGATTGTTCGTCGTTTTTAAACAAATACAGATAACATCACAAGGGGGCATATTGGAAATATCATTGTACACGTTAACCTTTTCAAGGTGAAAGTCACCATTTATTGAATGAATGGTTAATCCTTTATTTTTAATATGTTCATAATCACTTTTTGCCAAAAAATGAACATCATGACCTTTTTTAGCCAATTTTCCGCCATAAAATCCCCCTATGGCACCAGTTCCTATAATTGCGTATTTTTTACTCATGTTTATTATTTTACCCTCCACCGCAAAAATAATTGAAATAATTATAATTGGAAATTATTCAACCTTTTATGTATATAATAACAGGTTATCAACAGGAAATTGTTAAAAGATTTTTAATAAATTTTATCGATCTCCATAAGCATTTGACCTGGTTAATATTTGGTTTTATTTCTAAATGTAACAAGCATTGAATTAGCGTTTTGTTATTTAATTTAACATTTAGCAGAGTGACAAAAAAAGGCTATTTTTGTTAAAAAAATTAAAAGAATTAATTGTAAAAAAAGTTAAAACATGGCAGAGAATAAAGAATTTCCCAAGGTAATCCTGAAAAGAAATAAAATTCAAACAATGGTTGATTATTGCTTGGATGAAACCATTGAATTTACGGTGAGGCAACAACAGTTTCCTGATACAGATTGGGAAGTAGAAATAAAAATAGATGATATTAAGGCTGCCGTCATGTTGGGTATGTTTTTGCGTGAGAATAGGCTTGAATTGGAAGGGATGGAAACACAAAAGAATAATAAAAAAACTCCACAACCTAAATCAAACTCCAAGTCAAATGGAAATGGATCTTCTAAATCCGCTGATTCATCTAGTAAACCCGTAGAAGATGAAGTTGAAGAAAAGGAAAAGGAAAAAAAGGAAACTCAAGCAGGAGATTTGATGACTGCTTTCAATGAAAAGGAAAAGGAAGAAGAGTCCAATGATGAGAAAAAGGATGATCAGCCTTCATTTTTAGGAATGTAAATAT
>CAZOSQ010000287.1:0-5028 GCA_964582245.1 uncultured Bacteroidales bacterium
ACAAAACATCATACAGATCATGCCCCATGCGATCCATTAGTTTGTTGGCGTTATGGATAATTGTTGTTCTTTGTCCCCATGCAATGGTAGCTGTTAAAATACCCGATAGTTCCATATTCTCTTTTTTTGAATACTGATGTGGCACCTGTATAGGATCCGTTTCAATGAACTTTGAATTGTTATAACGGTAAGTTTTTTCTTCTAAAAACTCGTGAATTTCCTTGATATTATAATCTCTATTTTTCATCATATAATAATTTGTATTAAATTGGTATGATGGAACATACATGTTTAGGAATTATTATACCCCTGTGTTTGCGTTTTGTTAAACATGTATGTTTCATACTATCAATAAATTTAACTTTTCACCATGTAAATTTATTATTCTGTTAATATTCAATTAATATCTATGAAGTAATTTTACTAGAAAAAATGAAAAAACTAGTAATTCTCTTTTTTATTCTTTCCGGCATAGGCTGCTCGAAGGACAACGTGAAAGATAACATGGCCAACCAAGTAAAGGGTTTGATTTATTTCCAAGAAGATCCTAAATTTCAACATAATACTTTAAGTTTTTCATATGCCATTGCATATGGTTCACAATATGACAAACCGGTTACCATTGACTATTCCATACTTGCGGAAGGGATAGAGATAATAAGAGGAGAAGCTTCGGCTAAGAATGAGACATCTGGAATGAACATTTTTTGGGAAACTGACCTGATCTCTGTCACGTTGGATAGTGCAACTTATTCGGGCCAGTCAATAACCGTGTTTCTTGACCCGGAAGCTAAACATACGGGAGAAGCCTACCTATCTGAAATATATACAGATCTATACCGGAAAGAATCCATATTGATCCCATAATCATTTTTCTATTTTGCCATCCCGCATGTAAAGGATCCTATCGGACATGTTGGCCAATTCAAGATCATGTGTCACGATTACAATGGTTTGATTATACTTGTCACGCAAAGAAAAAAATAATTGATGTAACTCGTTTTTATTTTGCGTGTCCAGGTTTCCTGATGGTTCATCAGCCAATATTACCCCCGGGGAATTAATTAAGGCTCTTGCCACGGCAACACGTTGTTGCTCACCACCAGAAAGTTCAGAAGGTTTATGAGCCATCCTGCTTGTTAAACCCAGGAATGAAAGCAATTGTTTTGCACGTTCTTCCGCCTCGTCTTTAGATGTTTTGGCAATATAAGCGGGAATACAAACATTCTCCAAGGCATTGAACTCTGGTAAAAGGTGATGAAACTGGAAGACAAATCCAATGTTTTTATTTCTAAATCTTGCTATTTGCTTATCCTTAAGGCTACTCACGTTAACATTGTTCACGTCAACCTGCCCCTTGGTTGGCTTGCTAAGTGTCCCCATGATCTGCAACAAGGTTGTTTTACCTGCACCACTGGGTCCAACTATGGTTACTATCTCCCCCTCCTTGATTTCAACATCAATTCCTTTCAATACCTCGAGTTCACCATAGGATTTTGTAATACCCGATACTTTTATCATCTTATATATCTTTTATCCCAATCAACAAAAAAATGTACGCAAAATAAGTAATCGCCAATATAGCTCCCTTCCAGCGAAAAATTTTACCTCCTTTAAGGGGAAGTATCATAATGAATAGTAATAGTGAAATACCCAACATCCATAATAAATCAAAGGAAATAGTCATTTCATCCTGGACGATAATTGGTTTTACCAAGCTTGTTATCCCCAAAACGGCTAGTATATTAAATATATTGGATCCTATAATATTACCCACTGAAATGTCAGGTTCTTTTTGCATTGCTGCTACCGCAGAAGTCGCAAGTTCGGGAAGGCTCGTGCCTAACGCAATAATCGTAATTGATATAATCCTTTCACTTATGTTATATTGCTGGGCAATAATAACTGCTCCTCTATTCACCAGCCAGTCCGATCCCACCATTAAACCTAAAGATGCTAAAATAATAATGATAATGGAAACTATTATGGAATACCGAGGGGATTTAACTTCCAATGCCAATTTTTTATTCTCCCTCCGCGAATTATTGATAGACCAGTAAATATAAATTACCAATAGTAAAATAAAAACAACCCCCTCTAAAGAACTTAAAACTTTGTTGTACAGTAAGATGTAACACAATATACTCATTCCCATCATCACGGGCCAATCAAAAACAACGGTTTTCCGGTTTACTGCCATAGGAAAAATTATACTTGTGACAGCAAGAACCAATCCTATATTGGAAATATTTGAACCTATCACATTACCGAGCGAAATATCGTGATGTGATTTAAACACCGCTTGCATGCTCACGAACAATTCGGGGGCAGAAGTGCCAAAAGCTACCACCGTAACCCCCACAACCAAGGTTGAAATTTTAAGATGACGAGCTAATGAAACTCCACCTTTGACCAGCAAATGGCCACTCAATAACAAAAGAATAAAACCGGAAAATAGATAAAAATACTCCATTGGTGAAAAAAATCCTATTATAAATTATGGTTTTAAACCATCATTAAACTTGTTTATGTTTTTTGAAAGGGACGAGGTTGTGCTTGTAATATCTTTTTTAACTTCTTTTACATCTTTCACGACATCGGATGTATTATGATCAAATTCCTTTTTAATATCATCAGCAGCCTTCCGGAATTCACGCATTCCTTTTCCTAAGCCCCTTGCAAATTCAGGAATCTTTTTGGAACCGAAAAGCATTAACACCACCAGTGCCACTATTATGAATTCCTGCCCGCTAATAAATAAAAAAGTGTAGTACATAAATTTTAATCTTATAACAAAGATAACAAGATTCTCAATTTTTCATTGTGTATAAAACATTATTACTGGTTGCTGGTACTTCTATTCTTAAAAATTTAGACATACCCTCTGTTGGTTAAATATTATATGCACATATAAGCGGTAGGTTTCATCATAAGATTCATTTTATGTGGAAAAAAAAATAAACAAGTAACCAATACTCAAATAGGATAAAATCCGGTTAAATTGGATATTTCAAGTTCGATTGGCAGTTTCCTCGACCAATAACTTGAAACCTTTTCCATGAACATTCACGATTTGCACGGAGGGCTCATCTTTAAGGTATTTCCTTAATTTTGTGATATAAACATCCATGCTGCGAGCATTAAAATAATTATCATCAATCCAAATAGTTTTCAAGGCAAAATTTCTTTCCAATACATCATTAACGTTGTTACACAGTAAGTCTAGCAGTTCAGATTCCTTGGTAGTTAAATGATGTACGACACTGCCAGAATCCAAGGTTTGCTTCTGGAAATCAAAAACATACTTACCCAATTTAAATTCCTTTTGGCTAGTTTTTCCACCTTTTTTCATCCTGCGCAAGATAGCCTGGATGCGAAAAATCAATTCTTCCATGTTAAAGGGCTTAGTAATATAATCATCAGCCCCAATTTTAAATCCCTGCAATATATCCTCTTTCATAGATTTGGCCGTAAGAAAAATAATAGGAATATCACTGTTGATCACCCGGATTTCTTTTGCCAAGGTAATTCCATCCTTAACAGGCATCATAATATCGAGAATACAAATATCATATGATTCTGATTTAAAACTTTGAAAAGCCTGCTCCCCATCGGTAAACAAATTGGTATCAAAAGATTTTGCTATTAAATATTCTTTTAACAACATGCCTAAACTTTCATCATCTTCGGCAAGTAAAATTTTTATTTTCGAATGTTCCATGTTCTTCTTTTTTCCTGTACTATATTATCCAGTTAATAAATCACAACCAGTTTCAAGAGAATTTAGTTATTAATTTTCTTTTTACTCTTTTTATATCCAACCTAAAGTTCTTTCATGTTTTACCTTATCCTTTTTCACCCCTCTTGGGCAGGATGAAGATTTTACAAAATTAAATAACCATTATTCCTTTTTGTTTAAAGGTAAACAAATTTTAAATGTAGATCCTCTATTCACAACGCTTTCAACAGTAATTTGTGCTCCATGTTCATCAATTATTTTTTTCACATAGCTAAGCCCCAAGCCGAAACCTTTGGCATTATGAAGATTTCCTGTCGGAACCCGGTAAAATTTTTCAAATACCTTATTTAAATGTTCACCCTTGATGCCGATTCCATTATCTTTCACCGAAATAATTAAATCTCCACCGTTATTTTCTGTCTTTATCAATAAATTCGGTGGATTCTGCGTGTATTTAATAGCATTATCAACCAAGTTGGAAATCACATTTGTGAAATGCACTTCATCCAAGCTGGTGGTACTCTTGGCAGCTGTAAAGTCAAGGTTAATTTTCCCGTTTTTATTATTCACCTGTATCAGGAAGTTATCTGCCACGTTTGAAATTATTTTATGCACATCGCATTTTTTAAATTTCAAGTTCAAATTACCCTTATCAAAAATAGCCATCTGGAGAACTTTTTCAACCTGGTAACTTAATCGTTCTGTCTCTTTTCCTATGACACTTGAAATATGGTTCACGTTCTTTGATTCAATGGGAATGCTCCGATCCCCCAGCATTTGCGAGGCCAAAGAGATTGTAGATATAGGTGTTTTTAATTCATGCGTCATGTTGTTAACAAAATCATTCTTAATCTCTGACAATTTTTTTTGCCTGTAAATTATTACCAAGGTGGTAACAAATGTCAGTAGAATTAAAAAAACAAGTGATAAGGATGAAAATGTAATAAATCCGAGGGATTTATAGATATATTTTTTCTCATCGGTAAAATATATCATTAAATAATTCGAAGTTTTTATCATGTCATCGGGAAATAATTTAGACCTGAACATTTGAGCCTTGGTTTCCCAATCGTAATTAGCCGAATGCATTACAACTTTATTATGATTGCTCACGGCAAATTCAAAATCCAAATTCAATCCTTTTTCATTAAACGCATCTTTCAAAGATGAGTATAAAAATTGGGGAGAAACCCTATTTTCAATAGAAGGAACTTTCCTTGAGAGTCGTTTTACCACGTTATCAATTATAATTTTCCTTTTAGCCAAATGCTCTCCTTGCAAATCCTCCT
>CAZOSQ010000288.1:0-5009 GCA_964582245.1 uncultured Bacteroidales bacterium
GTTCAATACCTGAATGCAGGAAAAGTACCGGGAGCCAAATCAATCGAAGATGTAAAACGATTTTATGAAAAACAGGTACCTGCAGGAAGAGGATGCCGGGTCAAGGATGTAGCAAGGGCAATCTACTATGTCATGGAACAAGAATATGAAACCGGGCAGGCTATTCCTGTCACGGGTGGACAAATCATGCTGAATTAGAAAGCCCCATAATTAGTGATAATCCTGTCGGTTTACCTTGAAAATATGATGAAAATATCCAACTCATTGCCTGGGAAAGTAATGAAGTTTTAAAACAAACAAACTTGTTTTAAAATTGTTTATTTTAGACAACCCGCGGGAAAGCGATCTTATTTTGCCTAAAAAAATATGACAAAATACATTCACGGATATTCTGAAAGAGAAATGCAGCGACTGTACGAGCAGTCCGGCATATTATCTCACCTGCTGCTGGATGACATTATTTTTGAACCCGGCAGTTTGGTTTTAGAAGCAGGATGTGGAGTAGGAGCACAAACCTTGTACTTGTCTAAAAACCACAAGGACATGGACGTGGAAATTATCTCCATTGACCATTCCCGGGAATCTATCAACAAGGCCCGTGAAAAATTGTCTCCTTTTTATAAAAATGTTACCTTCCAGGTAGCTGATATTTTAGATTTACCTTTCCCGGCTGAAATGTTTGACCACGTGTTTATTTGTTTCGTGCTGGAACACCTTAACAATCCCTTGGAAGGTTTGGAAAAAATAAAAAAGGTATTAAAACCAGGAGGTAAAATAACAATTATCGAGGGAGATCATGGTTCTTGTTTTTGGTATCCCTCTACCGAGGAATCAGCTACTGCCTGGCAGGGATTTATAGAATTACAGGAAGTATTGGGACATGATCCGCTTGTTGGAAGACGATTGGCATCAATCCTACAGGAGACCGGTTTTCAAAAAATCGCATCCTCCCCGCGGGTCTTGTATGCTGATGCTTCACAAGAACAATTACTTGATGATATGGTCAATAAAATAATCCTTCCCATGATGAAAGGAGCCGGGGAAATGATCATGAAACATCAAATCATTGACCAACATACATGGGAAAAAGGAATACAAGATATACGTTTATCAGGTGTTCCCCCCGAAGGATCATTTTTTTACTCTTGGTTTAAAGCCACTGGCATAAAATGATATAAAAATTACCAGGTTAAAAACCCGGATAATTTTAACGGTAAAAACGTGTATTAAAAGAATAAATAAATATAACATGTCCCGGAAGGAAAGAAGGGATTTTAAATGAAACGAAAATGAAAACAAAAGCAGTCAGAATTTACGGGAAGGATGATTTAAGGTTGGAAGAATTTGAATTACCTGCATTGAAAGATGATGAAATCTTGGCCCACGTGGTTTCAGATAGTATTTGCATGAGTTCATACAAGGCAACCAAGCAAGGTACGGATCATAAAAGGATACCCGATGATATCATGAGCAATCCTGTCATGATAGGCCATGAATTTAGTGGAGAGATTGTTGAAGTAGGTTCAAAATGGAAATCAAAATTTAAAAAAGGACAAAAATTTTCCATTCAACCGGCGATGAATTATGAAGGGGGTCCCGTGGGAGTATTAAGTGCACCCGGATATTCTTACAAGTATATAGGTGGAGATGCGACATACATTATCATTCCCAACGAGGTGATGGAACAAGATTGTCTTTTGTCATACGAGGGAGATGCTTATTTTCCTGCTTCTTTATCCGAACCCATGTCTTGTATCGTGGGTGCTTTTAAAGCTTCTTACCACACCACCCCCGGATCTTACATCCACGACATGGGTATCAAGAAAGGGGGGACTATGGCTATACTTGCAGGTGTGGGTCCCATGGGATTAGGAGCCATTGACCTGGCCCTTCATGGTGACAGGAGGCCTAAATTGCTCGTTGTAACCGATATTGATGATTCAAGATTGGCAAGGGCAGAAAAATTATTTTCGCGACAAGATGCAGCCAAACATGGAGTTCACCTCGAGTATGTGAATACAGGAAACGTGGATGACCCGGTAAAGCATTTGCGTTCCTTTACAGATGGGAAAGGTTTTGATGACGTGATGGTTTTTGCCCCTGTAAAGCCAGTGATAGAACAAGGTGATGCCATTTTAGGATTTGACGGGTGCTTGAATTTCTTTGCCGGCCCAACCAATACCGAGTTTAAGGCCGAAATGAATTTTTATAACGTGCACTATGCATACACCCATATCGTGGGCACCAGTGGTGGAAATACTGAAGACATGAAAGATTCATTGGAACTGATGTCACAAGGAAGAATTAATCCAGCCGTAATGATAACCCACGTGGGAGGGATAGATGCTGTTATTCAAGTCACCAAGAATTTGCCCAATATACCTGGTGGTAAAAAGTTGATCTATACCAATATAGAGATGCCATTGATTGCCTTGGACCAAGTTTCAGAAAAAGGAAAGGAAAATCCGGTTTATGCCGCATTAGGCCGTATCTTGGAGACCAATCAAAATATTTGGAACGCGGAAGCTGAAAAATATCTTTTAGCGAATGCAGATAAATTAAAATAAGAATACGATCATTCGCGATACATTGATAAATCTATATCCCGGTTTTTTTTCGTAAGGATAGCACCTTCATGATCAGGTGCTGAAGGTTTAAAACCAGGTCTTTTTTCGGTATGCCTGTATTTGTATATTTCTTTATCTTTTTTCGCGAATGTTCCATATGTTTTTCCAAAATGGCTGTATTCTTCCCGAAAATCAAAATATTTGTCCATGTACTCCTCATTAAAGCAATGGTTTTTTCCGGCTAGCCCGATCACGTAGCCGGAATCTTTCAATGTTTTGATATAAGACCATTGGTCGGGTTTCATATGGTTGGGCATGTCAACAAATTTGCAGCCGTGTTGCATGGTGTATTTCCCGGTGAAAAAACTCGCCCTGCTGGGAGTACATAGCGGGAAGACTGTATATTCATTCACCAATACGTTGCCTTCATTTGCAATATGTTCTACATGAGTGTTTTAACTACAGGATGATTCATGTAGCCCAATTGATCATATCGAAGCTCATCCATCTTGATCACGATGATGTTTTTCCAATTCTTTTGACTTTCGGGTATTTTCTCCTCTTGAGCATGTTGGTCAGTGTTACAACAATAATGGACCTGGATTTTAAACATAGTCCTGTGCATTAAACGTGGTTGAATGGATATTGAGCGCAGGTCAAGCAAACAGCGATCGGAATTGAATGGCAAATGAACAAAGGTCAATAAGGATCCTATTTAAAATCAGGATAATTACATTCTTTTTATTGTTTTAATTGAATTTCCATGTATATTTACCCAGGCTTTTTTTCCACAAAGGAAGTGGGATATAAGGAGACAGGTTAAGTGGAAAAAAAGTTTTTGAATAATGTTTTTTCTTTAATTAATTCAATGTTTAATTTAATTTTCTTTAATTATGAAGAAATTTAATAGAGAATGTCCTTTGGGACATTTAGGATGCCATCGCACATTTAGCACATCCTGTAAACTCCGCAAGCCAATACTAAACCAAAGTTACAGGACAAGCTAAAAATTTAAAAAGTTCATCATTATAGGTCAAATCAGATTAAAACATTTAAAAATGAATAAGTTGCTATTAAATCCACAATCAAAAATTTTTTAATTCAAATTATATATGAAAAAATATATTGTTTTTTTGCTCATATTATACTCAAATAATATTTGGGCTCAAAATGAATCAGTCTTCGGAATTGAATCAACTTCATGGAATTTATTCCAAGAGCTTGGTGATGGTTTTGAGACAGATTCAGTTTTTGTTGTAAAAGACACTATAATAAATGAATTAACATACAAAACTGTCAAAAATCAATCCGGTGAACCTTGGTTTCTCAGGGAATCAGAAGATAAAAGCAAAGTCTTTTTTTATTCACCGAATATTAGCGATTCAGAATATATTGTACTTGATATGTCACTCCAAATGTCTGATACTTTTTTAATCGGGATAAATGGCAATGATACTTTGTTAGTTGATTCTGTTTATA
Organism: uncultured Bacteroidales bacterium; assembly: GCA_964582245.1. GTDB lineage: Bacteria > Bacteroidota > Bacteroidia > Bacteroidales > CAZOSQ01 > CAZOSQ01. The sequence continues at coordinate 4,047 of CAZOSQ010000288.1, forward strand.
TAATTAATAACAAGAAGCACATTAGATTCAACTATCTCATTGAATTTGCTGGGGGAAGTGAATATTTCGAATTTATTGAAGGTGTAGGAACAAATTTCGGTCTTTTTTATCAAGGCATTGACCCTATCTATATCACACAAAGAAATTTTCTACTATGTTCATACAAAAATGCCAGTTTGTATTATACAAATAAATCGGAGAATTTCTCAGGACAATGTAAAGTGGTATGGACTGGAGTTTCCAATCAAAAGGAATCAAATAATTTAAAAATTTTCCCAAATCCAGCTAAAGAAATTATTAATTTTCAAATAGACCATTATGGGGGAAATATTATCTTACAACTTTTTGATTCAAAGGGTTCTTTAATAAAACAAGTGAATAAATCAACAAACCATCTTATTTTAAATTTAACTGAATTTCAGACTGGTTTGTATTTCTATTCTTTACAATTAGACAACAAGATAATTAAAGATAAATTTATAATCATAAAATGAAAAAGCTTTTAACAATATTATTTATTATTCAGGGAATTTGTATATATGCTCAGAATTCTTCAAGAAATGGTTATTACATTGCTCCAAGCGGAACAGTCAGGGCATTTTTTGTATTTGCTGAAGCGATAAATGACCCACAAGATGGTGGTGCACTTGGTGATTGGCAACCTGGGCAACTTCCACCTAACATTAATACAATTATTGACCATTCCTTTATTAACGCAAGTTCAGTTAGTGGACACCTAACAAAATACTATTATGAATCTTCACTAGGCAATTTCATCTTTCTTGGCGATTATTATCCAGAACTTATTCAAATTGATTATAATAATATTATTGGTGATGGTGCAAGTCAGGTGATGGATTATCTAAATAATCTGCCGGGTAGCGATATAACTACTGCTAATGGCTATATGGATATTTCGGAGCATGCTGACCCCTCAAAAACCGGTATAAATTTAATAAAAAC
>CAZOSQ010000289.1:0-5005 GCA_964582245.1 uncultured Bacteroidales bacterium
ACAAGCCGACCACTTGCTGGGCCAATGAGAAAAGTTCCTGAAAATCTATTGCATTCCGCTAAAACCAAGGAACTCGTCCTTTTAGCCCCCCGTGGTTCCATTGCCGCCAGGTTAAAATCTATAACAAGTCATAAATCATAAATGATTTATTGTATTCTTGTCAATTAAAGTGAGACATCTAAAATGCATCGAAAGTTTTTATTAGCCGCGAATACACGAATTATAATATTCGTGCATTCGCGGCTATCTTTCATGATTAACACGAATTTGGTTTCCCGCTAAGCGGGAAGATATTCCGGGAAACCATCAAGTGCGGAACGGAATTTCCCGGGGGCAAAAACCTACCTACCACTTTTATATTTATTCTTCAAAGCCAATAATAATTTAGCCGTTTTAAATTTATTTAAAATTTACCCGGTCAGTAGTGATTAAAAATATTATTTTTACAAGATATTCTTGGTCCGGGAAGATTATAATTAAAAATTAAAATTCATGAATATTGTTATTGATGTAGGTAATACTCATGTAAAAACAGGTATATTTCGGGATGATGTATTAATTGAGCATGAACATTATGAATCTTTCGAATTGACCAGTATACAATATATTTTTAATCGTTTTCCCAGTATTGAATCGTGTATTATTTCAAGTGTTCGTGAAAAAGACACTCTCCTGGAAAATGAATTAAACAAAAGGACCCGTTTTTTTTTATCCTTATCCTCCTCCGTTCCTCTCCCGGTTAAAAACCTGTACAAAACCCCGGAGACTTTAGGTAATGACAGGATTGCAGGGATAATAGGCGGAACCACTAATTTCCCTCGTGAAAACTTACTGGTGATAGATACTGGAACAGCCATAACTTATGACATAATTAATGATAAGAATGAATATTTGGGAGGTAACATTTCACCCGGATTAGCAATGCGATTCAAAGCCTTGAATACTTTTACCAGGCGTCTTCCGTTATTGAAGAAGGATTCTAGGTTTCCCTTTATTGGAAAAGACACCAATGAAGCAATAATTGCCGGGGTACAAAATGGCATTATCTTTGAAATAGAAGGTTACACACGGACAATGCAGGAAAAATTTAAAAGCAGCAAAATAATTTTAACAGGTGGAGATGCTATTTTTTTTGATAAATTCATAAAAAATGCGAATTTTGTTGATCCTTTTTTAGTATTAAAAGGTTTAAATAAGATATTAAATTATAATGCACAAACTAATTAACATTACAATCGTATTGGCGGTTACTTTGGTTAACCTAGTACCGGTAGTTGGACAAAGAACTACCTCCTCTCCTTATTCCAGGTATGGTATTGGTGATATTACACACAAAGGATTTGGGAGAAGTAGGGCAATGGGGCATATTGCCTTCGGCTTACGGGATGCCTATCATATTAATTACTTGAATCCCGCATCATATTCTTCTCGTGATTCGATGTCTTTTTTATTTGATTTTGGCGCCTCCGGTAGTACTACCATATTACAATCTGAAGAAGGTAAAAATGTTCTTTCCAGTGCCAATATTGATCACCTGGCATTAAGTTTTCCTGTTGCGAAATGGATCGGTTTTAGTGCGGGTCTTGTCCCTTTTAGTGCCATGGGATACGATATACAAGAAAATGAAGTACTAGCTTCGGAAAGTGTCCAAAGCCGTTACAATGGAAGCGGGCAGTTAAACCAGTTTTTTCTTGGCACTTCATTTAAATTTTTTGACCAGGTTTCAATTGGGGTAAATGCTTCATATTTATTTGGTTCGTTTAACCAGACGACTACTAAAGAATTTGTTGATATCGGAAGTAAGGCTTATACTTCCGAGATTAATACCAATTTGTTCATCAGGGGTTTTTATTACGATATAGGAGTCCAATATTTCAAGGAAATATTGGATAAAACTAAATTGACAGTTGGATTTGTCTATGACCCTAAGGTTGACTTGAATTCAACTTCTACGAAAAATAAATATATTCGTTATCCCTTCACAGCTACCAGGATTGATACAGTGGAATCCGTAACAGAAGATCTATCTACACCATTTGCTTCAAATTTTGGAGGTGGATTTACCATAAACCTAAAGGAACGAATCATTTTTGGAGTCGACTATGGATTCCAAAATTGGGAATCTGTAGCCCAAGGTGATTCACTTGTAAATGCCAGCCAGCTTAGTGCAGGAATAGAATTTATACCAAACCCGGATGCTCTTAAAGGATATCTCAACAGGGTGCGTTATCGGTTGGGCGGATACTATAACAATACTTATATAAAAATCGGGGATGACCAACTTAATGAGTATGGTTTAACATTGGGATTCGGTCTCCCACTTAGAAATTCTAAATCCTCCATGAATATTTCCTTTGAAGCTGGACAAAGAGGAGCTCTCCATAATAATTTACTCAAAGAAACGTATTTTATTTGGACATTAAATTTAACTTTATTTGATTACTGGTTTTTTAAACCCAAAATTGATTAAAATTGCAGAATGATGAAAAATTTAGGAACTTTACTTGTTGTATTTTTACTATTTGCTTCCTTAGGGAAAATGCAAGCTCAATGCGATTCAAAATGGGGTACTAATCCACAGGATAGTGCTGAATGCGTAAAAAATTATTCTCTTTTTTCTACTTACTACGATCAAGATCGGTACCAAGAAGCTAAGCCGTATTGGAAAGAAGTATTTTCAAATTGTCCATGTGCATCAAAAAACATTTACATAGCCGGAACAAAAATGTATAAGACCTTCATGAAAGATAATTCCGGGAACAATGAAGTAGTCTATGGCTTAGTTGACACATTGATCATGATTTATGATAAAAGAATGCAGTATTTCCCCAAAGATAAAGGAATAGTGCTGGGATATAAAGGCATTGATTTTTACACGATTTTCAACAGTGATACTTCAAAAGTTAAAACTGCATACGGGTACTTATCAGAATCGATTGAATTATTGGGTAAAAAAACTTCATACGTGGTTTTAAGTTATTTCATTAAAGCTAGCGTTGACTTATTTCAAGCAAATTTAAAAAGTGCGGAAGAGACCTTCGAGGATTACGTAAAAACTAATGAAATCCTAGCATACCAAATAGAGAAAGGTGGCAAGAGAGTTGAGACTATCTCGAGTGTTAAAGATAGAAATGACAAGCTTATCGTGGAAAGCGGAGTGTTGAAATGTGACTTCCTGATCCCCTACTTTAAACCCAAATTCGGCCCCAAAACAGATCTTGAAACATTGAAAAAAATAGTAGGATTTCTAAGTATCGCGGAATGTAAGGATGATCCTTTATTCGAACAGGCATTGGTTAAACTTATCGATGCTGAACCGTCAGCAAAAGCCTATTATGCCGGGGGCGAGTATTATAAAACCAAGCAAAAATTTGATAAGGCAGTTGAATACTTGGAGAAGGCTGCCAATATAGGTGAAGACGAAGAAAACAAGGCAAAATACTACCTTGAAGCAGCTAGCATCTCGTTAAGTGACCTGAAACAATATTCGAATGCTCGTAAATACGCTTATAAAGCATTAGAAAATAAAACAGAATGGGGCACTCCCTATCTCATCATTGGTAATGCCTATGCATCTTCTGCTAAAAATTGCGGAGAAACAGAATTTACAAGGAAAACCGTTTACTGGGCAGCCGTTGACAAATTTATAAAAGCTAAAAATGTGGATCCGTCTATAACAGAAGAAGCTTCAAAACTAATAAATACCTATGCCAAGTATTTCCCCAACAATGAGGAAATATTCTTCAATGGGTTAGAAATAGGAAATACTTATAAAGTTGAATGTTGGATAAATGAAACAACCACGGTCAGGTCTAACTAAGAATAATAAAAAAATAGGACATCTTTTTAAAATTGTGATGAATGCAATAGCAATCATCACAATTTTTGTCTCCTGCGAAAATGATATAGAAAAAATTAAAAGTTTTGAAAACAACAAGGAAATTCCTACCTTAACAAGTAAAGATGCAGAGATCATATATACTGATTCAGCCAGTTTAAAAGTAATTATAAATACTCCTCTTATTCGCCAGTATGGGGAGCATGAAGAGCCCTTTTGGGAATTTCCCAATGGGATACACGTGCGTTTTTTTGATGAAAAAGAGGAATTAGAATCAGTTATCACCTCTGAATACGCAATTTACCATGTTGACAATAAATTATGGGAAGCAAAAAATAAAGTAGAAGCAAAGAATTTGAAAAAAAAGGAACAGCTAAATACAGAACAACTTTTTTGGGATGAAAAAGAACAAGCAATCTATTCGAATAAATTTACCCGGATAGAAAATGAGGATGGGATTTTCTTTGGTGAAGGTGGATTTGAAGCCAACCAAGATTTCACCAAATGGAAACTTAAAAGTTCTAGAGGTACTGTAAATTATAAAGATGAATAAGGTAAACTTACTTTTTGAAATATTGTGGTTAGTTACAGGCTTAATCTCCCTAGGAATGGGGATTCATGCAAGCATTACCGCGGGATTTGAAAAAAGTTATATATTTTTTATTATAGCTTTTTTTGCAGCCATTATTTACCTGGTAAGAAGAAAACTTAGGCGTACATCTCGAAATGAAAAAACAGGAAAATGAATTACTTGTTAATCATATTTTTATCATTATTATTCTCTGCCTTTTTTTCTGGCATGGAAATAGCATTTGTCACCTCAAATAAATTAAAAATAGCCTTAGACAAAAAACGGGGTACTTTTTCTTCGCGTATTACTTCCTTGTTCTCAAAAGAACCCGGTCAGTATATTGCAACCATGCTAGTTGGAAATAACATTGCCCTTGTGATCTATGGAATTTTCATGGCTATTGTATTAGAACCTTATATTGAAAGAATAACCAATTCAGAAGCATGGATTCTGCTTATCCAAACTATTGTATCTACTTTGCTGATACTGGTTACCGGGGAATTTCTTCCCAAAACTATTTTTCGCGTTAACCCTAACTTTGCCCTTAACATTTTCTCCCTTCCCCTTTTTATTTTTTATATTATCTTTTATCCTAT
>CAZOSQ010000290.1:0-4965 GCA_964582245.1 uncultured Bacteroidales bacterium
TGCCAACCTGTTGTTAAAAGCGGAATCGCGAAATAATCCGAAACAACTATTCCGTTAAAACCCCATTGATCCCTAAGGACATCTTTCAAAAGATTTGGATTGGTATGTGTTGGAATACCATCATATTCTCCATAAGAAGCCATTACAGCCAATGCACCTGCACGTTTAACAGCTTGTTCAAAAGGATACATGTAAACTTCCTTAAGCTCCCTTTCTGTAGCGACTATTGGTGCACAATTCAATCCTGCGACTGTTGTACCATGACCTGGAAAATGCTTAAGTGTAGCAATTACATGATCATTACTGGCAATATCCTGGTTCTCTCCTTGCATGCTATTAACTACCTGGACAGCTATTTCACCTGCTAAGTAAGGATCTTCACCAAAACTTTCAGAAAACCTTCCCCATTTAGGATCTCTAACAACATCTAAAACGGGAGATAAAAGATGGGCTACACCCCTTGATCTTGCTTCACGTGCAATTGTACTGTACACGGAATCTATAAGTTCAAGGTTAAAGGTACTTGCCATTGCACTTGCTTGAGGAAAACTTGTTGCTTTATCATTCACATATCCATGTAAACCCTCCCCGTGTATAATAGCAGGAATGCCTAATCTAGTTTCTTCCATTAAATATTTTTGTACTTGGTTATGTGCTTGCACTGATGCAACTTCATTTACATGGAAATAATCCCTTAATTGTCCGATACCTTCGTCAAGATTCTCAGCAACCTTGTTCATATCAACCTTGTCATCTAAAAGAAGACTGTCAATTTCCATACATTGAACCTGGGCAATTTTTTCTTCCAAGGTCATCCTGGCTAGAAGGTCAGCAACCCTTTCTTCAACGGGTGCTTTAGGATCCTTATAAATCATCTTGTTTTTATCATTGGTTTGTTGCGAACAAGATATAAATATCAAAAAAGAAAAAAATAAAATACAGTTCTTTACCATTGGTTTAGTTATTATAAGTCATTTCGACTTGGTTATATTAAAAATATAATAAATAAAGTTTCAAACTCCAGACATTAAACCTGGAAATTCGAACCGCAATTTAACAATAAATTGAAAATTCTGCAATATATTTAATTCAAATTAGGATTATTAAATCAGGTCTGATTATATAATGCTTAAACCTGGGTAAATAGGTAAGAATAAAATTATTATTTTTCGATCTTCCGGAATAATCCATCAAATTCTATATAATTATCTTCCACTTTCATAAAACGTAAGTAGAAGGGAATATTCAGATGCTCCAAAAGTCCATTAAAATATAAGTGTATTTTTGTCCCTCCGATAAATACATACTCTGAAAAATCAATTTCCTCTTGCTCTTCTTCACCGGGTTTCATAAATTTTTTTAAAAACATATAAGCTAATTTGAAAATTATTTTCTTTACTAACTCTAAGAATATGTTTCTTAATTTTATACTAATAACAACTTCTTGTCCAGGAGAATCAATAAATTTTATTTTAATTTTACCCGTGTAATTAAAAAATTTATACTTGAACTTGCGAAATTTAATTGAAAATCCTTTATATGCCGGAACAAATACAAAATCAATATTTTCATTTTCTTTAACAATTTCTGCTGCAAAATGATTTAGAATCTTCGCAATTTCCTCAAAATCTAGTGATAAAATCATATGGTTCCTTTTTTAAATATCCGGTTTTTGAGTTTTTTGTATAAAATAAAAAAGAAACTATTATAATTGTTTTAGATATATAACAAATAAAAGGGTTGCTTAAAAAAGCAACCCTTTTATTTTATTTATCATGCTTGGGCAGTTGGTCCTCCAAAATTCATAGGTATTGGAGGGCTACCTCCCTCAGTGTTTTTTATTGGACCATTAACAGCTTCAAACTTGGAAATATTATCCTTTAGAGCCATCATCAGCCTTTTGGCATGTTCAGGTGTAAGGATTATCCTTGATTTAACCTCTGCTTTCGGCACACCCGGCATGATTCGAACAAAGTCAATCACGAACTCGGATACTGAATGAGTAATGATAGCTAAATTTGAATAAATCCCTTGAGCTATATCCTCCTTCAACTCGATATTTAATTGGTTTTTATTATTTGTCTTTTCATCCATTGGTAATCATTCTTTTTAGTTATTCTTGGCTTACTTCTACATCCTGGCTTTTTGGTACTAATCTTTCATATTCTTCCTTAGATCCTACAATTATTTTATCATATTCCCTAAGACCCGTACCGGCAGGAATCAAGTGGCCAACAATAACATTCTCTTTCAAACCTTCCAGGTAATCAACTTTCCCAAAGATAGCTGCTTCATTTAGCACTTTAGTAGTTTCCTGGAATGATGCCGCAGATATAAAGCTTTGAGTCTGAAGAGCAGCCCTTGTTATACCTTGTAATACTTGACCAGATGTGGCAGGTACTGCAACCCTAGCTTCAATTTGTTTTAAATCCTTACGTTTCAAAATAGAATTTTCATCACGTAGTTTCCTGGCAGAAATAATTTGCCCCGGTTTCAAGGATGGTGAATTTCCTGGGTCAATAACAATTTTCTTATTGTAGATCCAATCATTTTCTTCCATGAAATCTAATTTGTCAACAATCTGTTTTTCAAGGAATTTTGTATCACCCGGGTCAATAATTTCTACTTTACGCATCATTTGGCGCACAATAACCTCGAAATGCTTATCATTAATTTTCACACCTTGAAGCCTATAAACCTCTTGTATCTCATTTACAATATATTCCTGGACCTTTGTGGGGCCTTTTATATTCAAAATATCAATAGGTGTAATAGCTCCATCGGAAAGAGGAATACCAGCTCGAACATAATCATTTTCTTGAACAAGAATTTGCTTGGATAAAGGAACAAGATATTTTTTAACTTCTCCTGTTTTGGATTTAATAATAATTTCCCTGTTACCTCTTTTTATTTTACCAAAAGTTACTTCACCATCTATTTCAGAAACCACGGCTGGATTCGAGGGGTTTCTAGCTTCAAATAATTCTGTTACTCTTGGCAAACCTCCAGTAATATCTCCAGATTTTCCTACGGCCCTAGGAATTTTCACCAGTATATCACCAGTGTTTACTTTATCTCCTTCGTTCACGATAATATGAGAACCTACAGGAAGGTTGTAAGATTTAAGAACTTCGTCTTCATCAGACATTATCTTCACGATAGGATTCTTAGTCTTATCTTTGGTTTCAATAATAACCTTTTCTTTAAAACCAGTTTGTTCATCAGACTCTTCCCTAAAAGTGATTCCTTCAATGACATTTTCAAATTTAACCGTTCCTGAAGATTCCGAAATAATAACAGCATTGTAAGGATCCCATTCGCATACAAGATCGCCTTTTTTAACATCTTGGCCATCCTTGATGTATAATTTTGATCCATAAGGAATGGTATTGGTCGTAAGGGTAATATTGGTGTTTTTATCGATTATTTTTAATTCTGCTAATCGACCAATGACAATATCCAACATTTCTCCAGTTACTTCATCTTTCTTTTCAACCACTCTTAATTCTTCGAGTTCTACCCTTCCATCATACTTAGAAATTATACTTGATTCTGCTGTTATATTTGAGGCGGTTCCACCCACGTGAAATGTACGTAAAGTTAACTGTGTACCTGGTTCACCAATGGATTGAGCTGCAATTACACCAACTGCCTCTCCCATTTGCACCATTCTACCAGTGGCAAGGTTACGTCCATAACATTTCTCACAAACTCCCTTTTTAGATTCACAGGTGAGTACTGAACGAATTTCTACATGTTCAATAGGAGATTCCTCAATAATTTCAGCAATTTCCTCTGTAACCTCATTACCAGAAGTAATAATTAAATCACCCGTGTTAGGATGATAAATATCATGCACCGTAGTCCGCCCTAATATTCTTTCTTGCAATGTCTCAACAACTTCTTCATTTTTTTTGATGGCCATGGCCACTAGTCCCCTTAATGTCCCGCAATCTTTCTCCGTAATAATAACATCCTGGGAAACATCCACGAGCCTCCTGGTAAGATAACCTGCATCAGCAGTTTTAAGAGCTGTATCGGCCAAACCTTTACGAGCACCATGAGTGGAAATAAAATATTCCAATACTGATAATCCTTCTTTAAAATTAGAAAGAATAGGGTTCTCAATAATTTCATTACCAGTAGATCCTGATTTTTGGGGTTTTGCCATAAGACCTCTCATACCAGACAACTGACGAATTTGTTCTTTTGATCCCCTTGCACCAGAATCTAACATCATGAAAACCGCGTTAAATCCTTGCTTGTCTGTAGACAACTGGTTCATCAAAATTTGAGTCAATCTTGCATTGGTATGTGTCCAAATATCTATTATCTGGTTATAGCGTTCATTGTTTGTTATGAAACCCATATTATAATTGGATAGAACCTCATCTACTTGAGCATATCCTTCATTAACAAGTGTTAACTTATCTTCTGGAATAATTACATCGTCAAGGTTAAATGAGAGTCCTCCTCTAAATGCCATTGTATAACCGAGATCTTTAATAGCATCTAAGAAATGAGCCGTTTTAGCAGTCCCTGTTTTTTTCAAAACGTTACCAATAATGTCTCTCAGTGACTTTTTGGTCAATAATTGATTAATAAAACCAATTTCATTGGGTACTACTTCATTGAAAAGTACACGTCCAACAGTGGTTTCTATTAATTTATTTTTTATTGTTCCATTTTCGTCTACATTGATCCTTACCTTGATTATGGCATGAATTTCAATTTTACCTTCATTATAAGCAATCCGAACCTCCTCTGGTGAATAAAATGTTAAGCCTTCACCTCTTACAGGATTTTCAGGAATACTCTTCCTTGCTTTAGTCATGTAATATAAACCCAGTACCATATCTTGTGAAGGAACCGCTATAGGAGCACCATTTGCGGGGTTTAAAATATTATGTGACGCAAGCATTAGGAGTTGAGTTTCCAAGATGGCTGCATTTCCTAATGGTACGT
>CAZOSQ010000291.1:0-4963 GCA_964582245.1 uncultured Bacteroidales bacterium
TAGTGTAAATTTTGATCATCATTCCTTTTACACCAATAATGACGGGGAAAATGTCTTTTTGAAAAATAATATTTTTGGTGGTGGCATAAAATCTTATAGAGGATTTACCAAGGGGGATACGGCTAGCAATATCATGGTAAATGATTCCATCATGTATCGTTATCTTTTTGGAGAGCCAGGTGAATCGGAAGGATTTTTATTAAAATCTACTGCAGAAAGTGCCCTTGATAAGGGGGTAAACATTTTCCCTTGGAATGATTCTATTGTAGGAACTGCTCCAGATATCGGTGCATTCGAATTTGGTAAAGAACCTTGGCAAGCAGGCCCCGGGAATATAGTTACGAGAATTGAACTAAACCCTTCAAGCCTATATTGCAATGTTGGAGATACCATTCACGTAAAAGCTACTGCTTACCAGGGGGGCGTTTTTGCTATGAATCCTCAACCAATTTTTAAATATTCCTTAACAGGGGGAGGTAAAATATCTCAAGATGGAATTTTTATCGCAGATTCTATTACCGGGAAAACCGAATACATCAAGGTGACTGTTGATAATAAAGTGATAGCCCTTGCAAAAGTAAATATTACTGAAAAAAAGTTGGAAACAAGCCTAAATAAAGATTTTGAACAAACACAATCGCTTCAAATGAAATCTTTCCCGAACCCCGTGATGAATATTTTGAACATTGAAATAGGTCAATATACTAGTAAACAACCTTCAGATTTGAAAATCTTTTCTTCCAATGGGGTTCCCGTGCACCAAGAAAAAATAAAATTACTTGAAAATTCTAATATTATAAAATTAGATGTCCATAAACTTACTCCCGGGATTTACCTTGTTGTTTTACAAAATGAAGGGATGGAAATAGGAAAAGATAAATTTATTAAAGTCCATTAATCCAATAAATATAACGATTAGCAAATGAATACTAACATTAAATTGCAAGTAATTCTTTGTAGCGGATTTTATAAATAATTAAATGAATTTAAAAATGAAAAAAAATTTCATTATACTGGTTGTTATATTTCAAGTTGTTATTTTACAAGGGCAAAATCCAATCATCGATGGTGTAATAGATCCTTCCTGGAATAGTTTTCAATGGTTTGAAGTACAGGTTCAATATGATTCAGTTTCCCACCAGGATACTACTGATTTCAAGGGTAGGTTTAAACTTGAATGGACCAAGGATACCCTGTTTTTATTGGTAGAAGTGTATGATGACACCTTGAATTGTTTAAATGAACGTATTCATGAATTGGATGATGATTTAGATAAGATAACAATTCTTTTTGATCCTGCCAACCGGAAAGAGTATGAATTGGATAATAATTCTGTCATGTGGACATTGAAGTATGATGAGGGAATGTTTGGCCAGCTTGGTCCCTGGCAAATAGGCAAGGGATCAATTGACGCTCCGGCTATTCCATATGCTTTTAAAATTGATACGGGGTATAAATATGTAGCTGAATTTGCAATACCGACAGGTGTTTCTGGGTATAAATCTGAATATCATGAAGGAATGATGATCGGGTTTGATCTCTTATTATTTGATAAAGATAAACAATTAAAAGGTGATAAATGGGCATGGAAATATGATGGATTACCTAAAGGATACAATCATTCATACTCATTTGGAACCATTGAATTATTACCCGGGGGGCATGTGAAAGGTTATACTTTTACTCCTAAAACACCCCAACTTACAGGTGTTGTTAAAGGAAGACAAGTCGACTTATCTTTATCAGAAGATCCCGGAACAATTGGGTATAGGATACTTCTAGATGGAAAAATCCTTTTTGATACATCGGCTGCAGCATTGACTTTGGATAACATTACCAATGGGGTTCATAGCATTTCAGCTTTTGCTTTTGCCGAGGGGAAATTAATGTCACGGGAAAGCAAAAATTTTGATTTTGAGGTTATTGAAGCCCCTGGGAAACCTGTGATTACATCCAGTCGGATTTCAAATGATACAAATGTTGTATTACGATGGTCTTATGATTTTGAAAACTCCTTGGGGTGTTATCTTTTGCAGGATGGTGAATATATTGATACGGTGTACAGGGGAGAAGTAGTTGTGTATGATTTGGATAAGGGAACCTATGATTTCTCAGTGATTACATTCACTTATGATGGTTTGTTATCCCCGGAAAGTGAAAAGGTGAGCTTGTTAATTACTCATTTAAACCCGCAACACCCTGCTCATTTATATGATGTTTTTCCAAATCCTGCCAGCGGTCACTTGTATCTAAGAGGAAAGCAAATTACCGGGTATAAAATATTTGATTTACAGGGTAAGACCCTGCTGTTTGAGAAAAATAAACAAGAGCAAGATAATTTATTATCCATCGATATTTCTTCGTTAAGTCAAGGAATATATCTTCTGCAAGTTGAAAACCACGGTGGGCAATTAAGCAGTAGGAACCTGTTTGTATATTAAATAAAAAAGGTAGATACTAAAATCTTCCAGAACCGAGATATTACCAAGTAACAACTGGTGATGAAAAAAAATTTAATAAAAATAAAAAAAAGAAAATTGTTTATGAACATGTTGGATCATTCCGAAAATTAACTATTTTTATGTCAATCTTAGCTAAACGTATATTAATTACTAAATTAAATAATAATGGAATCTATGAAATTTCTCACAAAAAGAGGTAGTAACCCTCTTAGTTTTATTATCACCTTTTTTCTATTTATATTGTTTACCCTGACTTCATGTAATAAAGAGGGGGGGAATGATTTGTACGTGGCGTTAAATGGAGATGATGCTAATATTGGAACCATCGATAGCCCCTTGAGAACCATTGAAGGTGCTAGGGATAAAATTCGCAAATTAGTTGCCGAAAAGGGGTATCCCAAAGAAAAAATCACTGTTTATTTTAGGGAGGGTAACTACGAAATTGAAAGAACAATTGAATTTAATGAACGAGATTCAGGTAGGGTTGATGCACCGATTAAATATACAAGATACAAGGATGAAAAAGTTTCTTTTTCCGGTGGCAAAAAAATTGATGGATCTTTGTTCACCCTTGTTACAGATTCAACCATATTAAACAGAATTATTGATGATCAGGCCAGGGAAAAACTTGTAAGTGTTAATTTAAAATCGTTGGGTATTACCCAATACGGTGAAATAAAACAACATGGATTTTCAGTTGCTATTTTACCCGCCCAAATGGAACTTTTCGTGAATGGAGAACCTAAAACATTGGCAAGATGGCCCAACGAGGGGAAAATTGATATTATGGGAGTTGTCTCGGAAGGCTCAATACCTTACAAGGGTGATTTTAGTGGTGTTGGCCCTGTAATAATTTATGGAGATGATCGGCACCGGGAATGGCAAGAGCCTGGTAATATTTGGCTATGGGGCTTCTTTAAGGAAGGATATGCTGATGATAACCTTGGTGTAGAGAAAATTGATACAATAGCCAAAACCATAAAGTTAAAGCATCCCCATATGTTTGGTGTAACTAAAACTGACCGTAACCATGAATGGCATGGTCGGAATGCAGGTTATTATGCCTATAATGTTTTAGAAGAGATTGATATGCCCGGGGAATATTATATTGATCGCGATAATGGGATTCTTTATTATTATCCGGGTGAGAATTTAGCAGAATCCGATATTTCCGTGTCTATGATGGAAGATCCATTGTTTGCATTGGAAAATGTATCAAACATGATTATTGAAGGAATAACCATCGAAAATGGAAGAGGAATAGGTGTTTATATCGAAAGGGGTAACAACAATCAAATTAGGGGATGTACCTTGAGAAACTTCGGTACCATTGCGGTAATGTTTGGCAAAGGGGTAACAGGGGCTGATTATCCCATTCATGAATTCACGGGTCAATTAAAATCTCGTACCGTAGGAAACCTAAAAGCTCACCATTATAATAATACGGAATTTTATAATGAAGCCGGTACTAATCATGGTATTATTGGTTGCAATATATATCATACGGGTTCAGGGGGGATTGTTTTAAGTGGTGGAAAACGTGCTACCTTGGAAGAAGGAAATAATTACGTGGAAAATTGCGACATTCACCATACCAATAGGAGAAATAAGACCTATTGTGCTCAGATCACTTTATACGGGGTAGGTAATAGGATAAGCCATTGTAATTTTCACGATGCACCTCACTTGGCTATTGCTATTTTTGGAAATGAACATACCATTGAATATTCCAGGTTTGAAAGACTTGTTTTAGATATTCATGATGCCGGTGCAATTGGTATTGGAAGAAACCCATCGGCCAGGGGTAATAAGATATTGTATAATTATTTTGCCGATTTAGGATCAGAAGGATTTAAAAATACAGCCTTACACTTAGATGATGGATCTTCTGCCTTGACTGTGAAAGGAAATATTTTCTACAAGGCATCAAAAATGGATTTTGGTGATGTCACCCTGAATGGAGGATCAGATAACTTGATAACCAATAATATTTTTATTGAAGGGGCTTATGGGATTTGGTTAGAAAACCCTGTTCTCGCGAAAAACCCATATTATATGATCCAGAACGGACTTAACAAGGGTGGGGTTTATTGGCAACGTATGAAAGAAGATCTTGATATTTCAAGTGATGCATGGAAAGATAAATATCCTGAATTTGCAAATATGTTCGAATGGGAAACTCCTTTTTTACTAAGAAATAAGGTTGTTAACAATGTTTTTTATAAAACGCCTCTTCTTATAAGCAGCCAAGGTTTTGATACCACCTCGTTTGAGGTATGGGAAAACAACTGGAAAACAGATGAAGACCCTGGTTTTGTTAACCTTGAAAAGAAAAATTTTAACTTGAAAGAAGGGGCTCCTCTTTTCGAAAAAGTACCTGGTTTCGAACCTATTCCGCTTGATAAAATGGGGATATTTAAAGATAAATACAGGGATATGCTCCAATAAAATCCTGATAAAAAAAATGAGCCTGGATAAATTCCCAGTAATTCAGCGTAAAA
>CAZOSQ010000292.1:0-4944 GCA_964582245.1 uncultured Bacteroidales bacterium
AACAAACGAGTTTTTGGCTTGAAAAGAAAACACTGGATCACACTGCTTTCTTTTATGTTAGTACCATTCGTATCCATCTTAATTTATCATGGTTATCTTAACTTGCCATACATCGGTGAAGTGGAATATTATGGAGAATTTTTAAAATACGGGTTGTACCTGATACTCGGTGCTATAACTTTTGTGCTGTTAAAAATATTTATTAAGTCAAGTAAAATTGAACGACAAAAGGTTTATACAATTATTATATATTCCATTTTAGTGACAGTTTTTTGGTCTTTTTTTGAGCAGGCAGGAAGCTCACTTACCTTGTTTGCCGATCGGAATGTTAACTTGAAATGGATAAATGCGGCGCAATCAAATTCTATCAATCCCGGGTTTATTATTATTTTTGCCATTCCTTTTTCTTACCTATGGATTGTTTTATCCAGGAAATACAGGAATCCCTATACCCCGGTGAAATTTGCCTTGGCCTTGGCCCAATTAGGAATTGGTTTTCTTGTATTTGCATTAAGTGCAAACTTTGCCGATTCGCAAGGTAAGGTTCCTTTTGCATTTTTAATACTAGGATATCTTATTATTACCACGGGCGAACTATTTATATCTCCCGTCGGATTATCAAAGGTTACCGAGCTTTCTCCTAAAAAATGGGTGGCTTTTTTCATGGGAATATGGTTTTTATCTTCTTCATATGCCCATTATATAGCAGGAATAATTGCCAAATTAACTTCTATACCGGTTTCGGGGAACGAGAAAATTTCAGGAATGGATTCTTTACTTGTTTATACTGAAATATTTAAGAATATTGGTTTTGTGGCACTAGGATTTGCCTTGTTTGCGTTCTTATTAACTCCTATACTGCGAAAATGGATGAATGGGGTACATTAAAAGCAGATCATTGAATTTTTAAAACAATTTAACATTTTATGAAGAAGTTGGGAATTAATACTTTATTACTTTTTGTTTTTGGAGGATTATTAGCTCAATCACCATCGATCAAAGGTACAATCCGCAATTTTCCTGGTGGAACTATATCCTTAGGAGCTTACCTGGGAGATGATTTAGAAAAAATAGACTCTTGCAAGGTTTCCCCGGGAGGAGATTTTGAATTTGTCGCCAAACATCTTTTGGTTCCCGGTCTTTATCAATTAGACATGGGTGAAAAGAAAACCCTGGGGTTGATCATCGATAAAAACACGGATAGCTTAAATATTTTATTAAATTATAATGATATAAACGGGGATTTGGTGATAACAGGATCCCAAGAAAACGTGGTTTATCAAGGGTACTTATCAAGGAAAGAAGATTTTATCAATAAAAACCAATTGCTGGTACCCGTGGTAAATTATTATTCGCCTAAATCAAGATTTTATAAAAAAGCAGTGCGTGAGTATGAAAAAAACATAAAGCAACAGGTTAAATATGAGCAAGATATTATAGATAAGCATCCTAATTCCTTGTTGGCATCTATCGTGAGAATGAACAAAACCTTGTTTATTCCTGCTTCCTTATCACAGGTGGAAAAACATACATATTTGAAAAATCATTTTTTTGATGGCGCTGATTTTTCTGATACTGCCTTGTTGCGTACACCGGCAATAGCTGAAAAAATAATAAATTACCTATCCTTGTATAGCAACAATCAATACACCAGGGAACAACAAGAAGATGCTTTTGTCGAGGCCGTAGATGTGATCTTACATAAAACATTGGCCAATAACCAGGTGTACGAATATATAGTGGATTACTTGGTGGATGGGTTTCACCAATTTGGCTTGCATAAAGTGGTTGATTTCATTGCAGAAAATAACGCGTTGGAAAAATCCTGTATCAAGGACAAAAACCATGAAGAATTATCGGAAAGATTGAAAAATATCGAAAAGGTGGCCTTGGGAAAGGTAGCTCCCGGCTTTTCATTCACGGACATGAGGGGCAAGGAAATCACCCTCTCTAAAATAGATGCTTCTTATACTTTAGTGGTTTTTTGGGCTAGCTGGTGTCCACATTGTAAAGTCGTGCTAGATGAATTGAAACAATATTACGATTTTACTTCCAAAAATGAAGGAGATAATATTCCTGATCTTGAAATCATTGCTGTTTCTCTTGATAATGATATGGCAGAATATAAAAAAACTCTTGAAGAAAGGCAGTATAACTGGATCAATTATTCAGAACTAAAAGGCTGGGATTCAAAAATAGCTCTTGATTATAATGTTGATGCAACCCCAACTTTATTTTTACTTGATAAAAACAAGAAGATTATCGCCAAACCCTCTTCCTTGATAGACCTGGAGCGTGAATTAACACCCCGTCAATAGGACGTAGCAATAAAAGCAGTTAAATTGTTACCAGGTTAAATCAAAATATTTTCATGTCATTTGTACCAGAGGCTAATTTTATTTATTGAAAACAAATAGTTTTTCGATAATAAGAAAGCCTATCCGGGTCAAAAAAAGTTTACCTGGATCTAGGAATAGTTCCTTTTTATCAAAGCGGTTAGGTTAAAAAGTCACAGGTGAAAAATAAAAAAAATGATTTTTGGAGCCAGGGTGGAAGTAAGATCCCGTGTATTATTATTGATGATAAGAATAAAAAATAATAAAAAATCTAATATTATGATTTCAATGATAAAAAAATCAAATCTTTATCTCCTGGTTGTTGTATCATTTTTCTTTTTTGGTTGCGAAAAAAATAATATCCCCCCGGAATTACCTCCAGCGGAAAGTATGATAATTAATTTTGATGATTTTGCATCCGGCAATAAAAAATCGGCTACTCTTGAAAATCATCTATCAACAACCAATAACAATAAGTCCTACTGGGAAACCTCCTCAAATTCGATTAATTTTTGGAATTTCATGATAGGAGTTACCCTCGCGGTTCCAGTTGCTTCTTATTATGCTGCACTTGCTCATCAACCCAATCAAATGGCTGATGGGTCATGGGAATGGAAGTATACCTTTGAAACTTTCGGGGCAGATTATCATGGAAGATTAAGGGGCAAAATTAATAATGATATTGTTCATTGGAAAATGTATATATCCAAGACTGGGATAGATCCGTTTAATGAAGTTTTATGGTTTGAAGGGGAATCTAAAATGGATGGTAGTGGCGGGAAATGGATTCTTAATAAAGATCCTCACAACCTGGTAAGCTATCTTCAAGTAGATTGGTCCTTCAAAAATGGGAAAGTAGTAAAATCGAAGTATACTTATATCGAAGAAGGGCAAATTTCAAGGGGTAGTTTCATTGAATATGGTGTTCAACCCGGGATTTATGATAGGTACTATTCCATTTATTACATACCTATTTTTAAACTGGAGTTTGAAGAAATGGAGATAGAATGGAATTCTACCACCAAGGAAGGGCACATTCAAAGCCGTGAAAATTTTCATGATTTACAATGGCGGTGTTGGGATAGCGATGGGTATAATACAATTTGTGAATGAAAAAAGTCAGTCAATTGAAGTAAAAAATATGGTTTCTTTTCATGAATTTTTCTTCCCCGTGAATTTAACCGGGGAATATTTATGGAAACCAATGTCAACCCCGGTAAAACCCGGAAATTAAATAATGGTTTGGAAATGAAAGTCCTGTAAATTAACCTTGGAGAAATTTCATGATATATTTAATTGATTTTTTTATTATCTTTGCAAAAAAAAATCTTGGTAAACATTTTTTTCTTAAAAGTGTTTTTCTTACCAAATGTTAATTGATTAATCAGTGTCAATATGAAAATTGCAAAATTTACTTGGGCTTTATTACTTAATGTGCTTATTATTTTACTACCGGGTTCTTCTTTATATGCTTCTGGGAATGAGACTGGTGACAATCCTCAAAAAGGTGATTACACCATAAATGCCGTTCATGATATCATGGTCAAGAATAATAAGATTTTGGTGTTTCCAAATCCTACCAAAGATATTATCAAGGTGCGAATCAGCAATGTTCCCCGGGGAGGATTGTATGTGGCCATTATCAATATCAATGGCAAGGTTCTCTTGAAAAATTCGGGTGACAACAAGCAAAGTGAAGTGCATATGGATTTAGGTCCATTTCCTGCCGGGAATTACTTGTTGAAGGTGGGTGATAACAAGGGAAACCATTTACAAACCTTCCAGGTTATCAAGCACTAAAAAATTGGATAATAAGGGATAGACAGGAGGTTTAATTTTCTTTTGTTTTGTATGAATTCATCATTCGGGATGAAAGAAAATTTTATTTACTTTTTTCAATCATCAACAACCTCTATATTTATTTCATATCCTGAATCGATCGAGGGCAAGGAAAAATTTAATTCATCAGTTTTGACCGCCACGATTATTTCAGAATCACTGCCGTCATCTATCACTTGCATAGAAACATCCACCAATCCCGAAGATGATTTATTGGAGTTCTTCATTTGAATCGATTCATTGTTTACCGGTTTATTTATCAATGTTATTTCTTCATTTTCCGTGGAAATTATTTCGTTTGTTTTACCGAGATTATCTTCAGTGATTTTTAATGATGGCTCTATTAAAACCAAGGACTCGATCTCTTGTTGTTTTTCATTAGTTTCTTCTTGTTGAAAGGCGAGCTTGTCAAGGTTATCTTCGGTCAAAACAGCGTTAGATGGGACGGTTGAATCCGCGGGAAGAGATTCCGTTATGAGGATTTCATTTTCTTGTTTATCAGTTGAATCCGTTAAATTATCATCCGCTAAGCTTTTGTTACTTGTTGATTTTTCAAATTTCACTTCATAAATATCCAGGTTTCCGTAGCTATCTTCCCTGGCAGAAGCAAAAAATGCCGATTTATTATTCTTGGACAACATGAAAAATAAATCATCGTCAGGTGAATTTACGGGAAATCCTAAATTTTTGGGGTTTGACCAATCACCATTTTTACCCAACTGCCGCCAGTTTGCAACTGGTGGCCAAGAAAAAAGTTGCCCTGTACAAC
>CAZOSQ010000293.1:0-4932 GCA_964582245.1 uncultured Bacteroidales bacterium
GCAGAGTTTTAGGACTTCGGTTTCAGGCAAACCTTCCTGTATGAGTTCTTGTTCCACTTCAACGACTTCTCCATAAGGGATGTTTTGCAAGGATGAAATGAGTTCCTGTCTTACACTTTGAGCCGATTCACCCTCGTGTAGTTTTAAGATAAGTTCCTTAAGACGTTCTTTCCTGTATCTTGAATTGTTAATTAGTTCACTCATATCTAATATTTTATAAAAGTTTTGTTTGTTTTCAGGGCTTGTTATCTTTATTAAGTTTGATACCTTTCTAACACGTATTCTTACTTGTTGTTTAATATACTATGTCAGCAGACTTTAAATCAAAACGTTTTACGCAAACTGTCGCAATTCTTTTGTGGGATTAAAATCCCTTAATTTTCCTTCCTCACGGTTGATCCTATCACTATTCCCGCGCTAATAATCACGATGTTTTTAACAATATACTGTCCTTCGATTGTTAAAGAAACCGGGAATACACGGAATAATTCTGAAGTAAATAAAAATAAGGGAGTAAATGTTCCTAACATTTGCAAGAATAAAAGCAAAAGGGTTTCCCTAATAAAAATGTTGAATAGTAAACCTAAACCAATAAGTACTTCCCAGGTGGATAGGCCATATAGTATAAATTTTTCGGACAAGGAGTTAAATGTCAACACGTTTATCGTTCTAACAGCAAAATCTGCAGCGGGGCTCGCACCTTCAAAAAATTTAAGTATCCCGAACCAAAAAAACACTATACCGACACTGATTCTCAATAATTTGATTCCATGGGCAGCCATCCACCGGGTAACTTTCCTATCAATTCTATCAATGGTTTTGTTTTTAAGATATTTAGGCTTTTCCATATTTCTATAAGTGTACTTTTGTTTTTTATCTTTATTCGTCCCTAAAAATACTTACATCTTTACTTGATAATGGGTTTTCATCCCGCACCATGTAATCTCTTAATAAAACCATTAGACAGGGTTTTTGTTTATTATTTTCTCAATATTTCACGTAAGGTGATATTTGTCTAGGTTGAAGAAATGTATTTCCCGTTTTACGGTTGTCCCTTCTAATTAGATAAGACAATGCAGACAATACGTTCTAAGACTATTTACCGATAAAATTTACCACCTGATATTGTCCTAAAATACCATAACCCAATGACAATTATGGGATTGATACGATTACTTAGCAAGCCTAAAATACTGAACAACAAGTGTTTGTTTTTTAACCATGGGTTAAGGGAATAACCCGCAAATGAAAAAACATCAAAATATTTTTTAAACATTATACATGGAGAAATTTTAGTGCAATTTATTGGAGGGAAATGGAAAAAAATCATACGAAATTTCTCTTTACAAACCTAAAAAAAGTCTTTTTTTTGAACAAACTATTTATCTGCGG
The DNA here is from genome assembly GCA_964582245.1 of uncultured Bacteroidales bacterium. Taxonomy (GTDB): domain Bacteria; phylum Bacteroidota; class Bacteroidia; order Bacteroidales; family CAZOSQ01; genus CAZOSQ01. The sequence continues at coordinate 1,393 of CAZOSQ010000293.1, forward strand.
ATTTGAGGAAATAATTAATTTGATGATAACCCGTTGATGAGATTATTGGCTAAAATGCAGGAAAAAATAATCCCGTGTATAAGGATCAGGTTAAATAATTTAGCAACATTTCCCCCGAAAATAAATAATTTAAGAATTAGTTTATTGAATAAATGGGTGTATATTTGTGCCAGTTTTTGTGCCTATAAAGAGGTTAATTATATTTTTCAAAATTTATTTTCACGTTATTTTCATCTAATTCCTGAAATAAATTAGCATTTTGTTTAACTAAACAAAACACTATTTATGCTTGTTTTTTTAAGAATATTGATAAAAAGTACATGTTGGGAATCTTGATTACAAGGTTGATGAAGTAAATGAAATTGACCTTTTTAAAGGTATGAAAATACCAGGATCAAGATCATTTTTGATCAATTCAGCAGACAGATCAAAGGTGTTGATTTTATTATGATGAGATGAAAATAAAATTTTATATCAAACAAAACGATAAAAGTGTTATAGCTTTTATCTTTAAATAAAGGAGGATAATTTGAAATCATTTCAAATTGGGGATTTAATAATACCAATTCCTATTGTTCAAGGAGGAATGGGCATTGGAATATCTTTATCGGGACTCGCCTCTGCTGTTGCAACGGCAGGAGGTATTGGAACAATTGCAACTGTAGGTCTAGGTTTAATACACGGAACCCCGGATAAAAGCTACAAACAGAACAATAGAGAGGCCGTGGTAAGGGAAATTCGCAAGGCACGGCAATTAACAAAAGGGATACTTGCAGTAAATATTATGTCAGTAATTACCAACTTCAGCGAATTGGTAGAAGCTGCTATCAAAGAAAAAATTGATATTATCTTTTCAGGTGCAGGCTTACCACTTGATTTACCCAAGTACAAGATCAAGGAAAGCCAAACAAAACTTGTTCCGATAGTATCTTCGGGAAGGGCAGCCCAAATAATTGCCAAAAAATGGGTGCAAAACTACAATTACGTTCCAGATGCTTTTGTTGTTGAAGGTCCCAAAGCTGGAGGTCATTTGGGTTTTAGTTACGAAGATTTACAAAGCAATAAATTTAGTTTAGGAGAATTGGTTAAGGATGTTGTACTTATTGCAAAAAAATTATCCAGTGAATATAAAAAAAAGATCCCGGTTATTGCCGGGGGAGGGATAACAACGGGTGAGCAAATTAAAAAGATTTTAGACCTGGGAGCTTCTGCCGTGCAAATTGGCAGCAGCTTTATCGCCACGAAAGAATGCGATGCATCTATAGAATTTAAGCGTGCTATTATTAATTCCTCTAACAACAATATCCGTTTAATAAAAAGCCCGGTTGGACTACCCGGCAGGGCTATTGAAAACGATTTTCTTCTTGCTGCTGAGAGAGGTGAAAAACGACCTAAAAACTGTAAGTTCAATTGCATCAAATCTTGTAACCCTAAAACGACAACTTATTGTATTGCCGATGCTTTATTATCAGCATATCAGGGTAATTTTGAATCAGGGTTTGCATTTTCAGGAATGAATGCTCATAAAATTGATGCCATTACTAGTGTCGAAGAGGTTATTCAACGATTAAGGGTTGAATATGAAAATGCTTCAACAAAGGATATACCGCCGTCTTAAAAAACCGGTTTTAATTGAGAGATAAGATTCACCAAGCGGGTATAAATGAGTTTGGTGCAACAATAAAAGAACTCCCATCAATGCTTTTAAATTTGCAGGACTTGTTAATCTATCGGGGGGTAAAATAATCCAGGGGATAAAGTAACCCGAATTAAAAACACCTACTAGGTTTCTAAACCTAGCAGGTATAATTATCCATAAGTGATGGTTTTGATTAATGATCAGAATTTAAATTTTTTCCTGTATTCATTAGCTTCTTTAACCATTTTCCCAAATTGTTTGCCTTGTTTCTTTTTTTGATGGATATTCATTTGGAATCGCTCCTGTTCTTTCAACAATTTCAAATAGTTCTCATAAACAACAGGTGACAGGTCACCCTCGTTCAAGGCTTTTAGTACATTACAAACTGCTTCCCGGATATGTTTGCAATCAAGGTATTTACATCCACCGGCAAATTTACTGATAACCGGGAATTGTTCATGAAAATCACTTCCTTCTTCAAATCCTATCCCAAATTCTCTCATTCCGGGGGTATCTATGATAATGGATCCATTGTCAAGTAAAAACAAATCCCTTGTTGTCGTGGTATGTCTCCCCTTCCCTGTAGAATCACTAATTGCACTGGTTTTTACATAACCCGGCAAAAATTCATTGATCAACGAGCTTTTTCCTACCCCGGATGAACCAACCAATACATTGGTACTACCCCGGGTGAAAATATTATTCCTGATTTCATTTATGCCATACCCGGTTTTAACACTGCAACAATAAACCGGAACCTCCCTTTGTAAACTTTCAACCTGTTGAATATAAGGTGCTATTTCATCCACAAGATCATATTTATTCAGTATAATAATGGGTGTAATTTTACAAGTTAGTATTTGCAAAACATACCGTTCCATTCTATTTATATTGAAATCATTATCAACGCCTTGCACAACAACTGCCTTGTCAACATTGGTTACCATTACTTGTTTTTCTATTTCCTTTCCCGCTGTTTTCCGGTATAATTGGTTAAATCTAGGAAGTACATCCTCGATAAAAGAATTATCGCCATAATCGAGATATTTTACCCAATCGCCTACCTTGGGTTGTTCCCACTTTTCACATGCATACAGTAATTTCCCGGGCAATTCCGCTTTTAAAACTCCCGTTTCAGTGACTACTTCGTGAATATTCCCTTTTATGGAAATTACTCTACCAATTTTATTTTTACTTGATTCTAGTTCTGAATGGTTTGTATTTGAGATATAGTTTTTCCAGCCGTATAGGTATAAATTTTCCATTTCTTTAAGATTTAGATTGAGATAGGATAATAAAATAACATTATCCTTTAAAAAGAATTTAGTTGATTTTAAACAAATTGTACTTTAAAGGTCTTAAAGCACAATGTCCATGGCTGGCATATAAGAAATGGTTTTCATACTTTTACAAATTTAAGCATTTTTTAAAGAAATACAAAAATGCAAACATCATCTTCATCGCGGGAATTCTAATCTAAATTTATACTGTAAAAGCTTAACGAAGTTACCGGTATTTTCTTAGGGGGCACTATTTCACGATCTATAAAAGGCACAAATTTTCATTCTGGCAATCCAGTTGTTATTGATGGACAGTTCTGTTTTTCATCATGCATTAATCCTACTTCCGGATTATTTTGTTCTGACGATTTTGAAGTTGTTAATTTCGAAGCGTTTGTGACAGTGACAAATGCAAATGATGGTGGTCCTGGTTCATTACGATCGGCTTTAGCATTAAGTCTTTTAAGTTCAAATCTATATATATTTTTTGAAATACCCGGTATCTCCCCTCATACTATAACCTGTCACTAAATCTTGATTCGTGGTTACCATATATTCATTTACCAGGAAATATTCAAAGCAATCTTGGGAAAAAAGGGGCTTTAAACTAATAATTACAAG
>CAZOSQ010000294.1:0-4907 GCA_964582245.1 uncultured Bacteroidales bacterium
CCAAAGGATAATATTGATCTTTACCATGGTTTAAGCAACGAGTTGCCTGTTAACATCGGCAAAACCAGGAGCAAATCTATAGTTACAATCCACGACCTTATTTTTTTAAAACTCCCTGAACTCTATACCCCATTTGATCGAAAAATTTACCAAGAAAAGTTTAAGCATTCATGTCATATATCAGATGCAATTATAGCTGTAAGTGAACAAACAAAAAAAGACATAGTCGAATTTTATAAAATAGATCCCTTCAAAATTCATGTTATCTACCAAGGATGTCATCCACTTTTTCAACAGGAAGTACCTGGTGAACTAAAAAATGATATAAGAAAAAAATACCACCTCCCTTCTTCATTCATTTTAAATGTTGGCACCATTGAAGAAAGAAAAAATATTTTCGCCGTAATTCAAGCGATGAAACAACAAAAATTGGACTTCCCACTTGTAATCGTTGGGAAACAAACTACTTATACGGCCAAAATTAAAAAATACATGGTAGAAAATAACATGTATAATATCTTTTTCTTACACAATGTCCCAACTGGAGATCTTCCTGCACTTTACCAAATGGCTGATTTGTTCATTTATCCTTCTATATACGAGGGATTCGGCATCCCAGTGATTGAAGCAATGCATTCAGGAACGCCCGTGATTACTTCGAAAACAAGCTGTTTAACAGAAGCCGGGGGGGATGCTGCCGAATATATAGATCCCGGGGAAATTGAGAACATTGGTGAAAAAATTAAACTCGTGATGGAGGATGAAAACAAAAAAAAAGGAATGATCCAGGAAGGGTATAAACATGTCACTCTTTTTAATGATCAAACCATCGCTGATAAAGTATTCGATCTCTACAGGAAAGTTGCACGATGATTGAAGATTTAAACCTGGCAGTTGAGGTATTAAAAAAGGGGGGAATCATCCTTTACCCCTCGGAAACTTCATGGGATTTAGGCTGTGATGCCACCAACGAGGAAGCAGTTAATAGAATTAATCAAATACGGATGACCCATGATAGAAAAACCATGTTTGTTTTGCTTGATAATGAAAATCGTCTTACCCAGTATGTTGAAGAAGTACCTGGTATTGCTTGGGATTTAATTGAAGTATCTGACAAGCCCCTTACCCTAATTTATCCACATGCAAAAAATTTAGCAAAAAACTTATTATCAGAAGATAAAAGTATTGGTATCAGGATCACTCACGATGAATTTTGCAACAAGTTAATTCGACGATTTAATAAGCCACTCGTCTCCACTCCTGCTAACTTTAGCGGCCAAAGAAACCCAATCATTTTTCCTGACATTGATCAGGAAATTATGCAACAAGTAGATTTTGTAGTAAAATGGAAACAAAATGATTTAAGCCCTAGATATCCTTCCCCCGTGATAAAAATCTCTATAAAAAATGAAATTATCATAATCAGGAAATAAAAAAGTTTCTTTTGGAAAATTTCATGGGTAAGTCTTTATATTAATATTACTGGAGTTTATATTTTTTCACCGCAATATTTACAATAGATTGCATCGGCTTCATGTCCTTTCTTTTGACAAGAAGAACAATACCGTCCCTGTTTTCTTTCCTTCAACAGTTCCGATGTTACAATTCCAGTGGGAACTGCAATTATGGCATATCCAATTATCATGGCAATGCTTGCTATAACTTGTCCAAAAGTAGTTTGAGGTGCAATATCCCCATATCCTACCGTGGTGATAGTTACTATGGTCCAATAGATACTTTTGGGAATACTGGTAAATCCATTTTCGGGACCTTCAATAAGATACATGATAGTTCCCACGATGGTAACCAGCGTAATAACAGCAAAAAGAAAAACACTTATCTTAATCCTACTCGCTTGTAAGGATTTTTTTATAATTTCGGCTTCACGACTGTACCTTCCTAGCTTTAATATTCTAAACACCCGCAACAACCGTAAAGCCCTAATGACAATTAAAGATTCTGTACCTCGCACAAATAAACCTAAGTAGGATGGAAGAATCGATAAAAAATCAATAATGCCATAAAAGCTAAATAGATAAGTAATTGGTTTTCTGACAACCCAAATTCTAATAAAGTATTCCAAGGTGAAAATTACGGTTATGATCCATTCAACCAGTTGGAGATACTCACCTATCTCCTCTTTTACAGGGGGAACACTTCCTACAATGGCAACAAAAATGCTGATGATTATGATTATCAAAAGGATGACATCAAATAGTTTTCCAGCCGGTGTGTCAGACTCGAAAATAATACGATACCATTTTTTGCGCCAATTCTGCACGATTGTAATTATTATTTGTTTTTAGTTTTTAACTTTAATTTATCTTGTACCTCATCCTTGAACATCAACCAAAAATAGATAAAAAAGTTTAAACAAATTCCCCGGGCATTCGAAAAGATCGAATTGCAAAAAATAAAGGTTAATAAAAGGAATATTTCCCGGGATTTTATTATAAATAGTAGGGAATTATTTGAAAAGACAGGAAAAAAACCTTTCTTTGCATTCAATAATCCTCTGAATTCAAAGAAACAAGCTTATTATTATGAGTTTCTTTTTTAAAATACAGACAAATTTCTTCAAGCTAAAAAGATGTCATCTAAACAAGTGAAAGAGAATTTTTTAGAAGCTAAATTGGTATTGGAACAATTCATAGCCAATGAAAAAAATTTTGATTTAATCGAACAAGCGGGTAAAATAATGGTTGCTGCCATCCTTGGAGGAAAAAAAATTATTTCTTGCGGTAATGGTGGTTCGATGGCAGACGCCATGCATTTCGCGGAAGAATTATCCGGGATTTTTCGTGAAACCCGTCCAGCCTTACCAGCCATTGCCATTTCTGACCCCTCCCATATAAGTTGTGTTGCCAATGACCTCGGATTCGAACATGTTTTTTCTCGTTTTATCGAGGGACTGGGACAGGAAGGAGATGTCTTATTGGCAATTAGCACAAGTGGAAATTCACCCAATATTATAAAAGCCGTGGAATCGGCCAAAACAAAAAAAATCAAAACCATTGGATTAACTGGGAAATCAGGTGGAAAACTTGCCAAGGAAGCAGATATCTCCATCAATGTTCCAGGTTTAAAACATTCAGACCGTATACAGGAAATCCATATAAAAATTATCCATTCCCTCATTCATATTATTGAAGATCATTTAAATAGGAAAATATGATAAAACATTCTCTTCCAAGTCTTCCATTTAGGGAAAATGTGGCTCATATGATCAAGATTATCCCGGTCAATTCTTCTTTGAATTTAATGCATGGTTTGAACATTCAATTCCTAAACTATCATTACATGTGATTTGATAATATTCCATTGCCAATCTATGCATGAAAGTATCCTTTACAACATATGCCAGAAATCTTAACATTACTTTGAATTGAACCTATATTTTTGGTTGTCACCAGGAAGAAAATATGAAAATTTCATGTTAAATATGTTAATATGTTTTTATTAAAAAGAAAAAAAGAGGAAAAACATAGAACGTTTTTTTAAGGGAAAAAAATAGCAGAAGCTATCTCCAAGCAAATGATGTATCTGATTGAAGTATTTTTTTTATATATTTGATGCTTTTAAGAAATTAACCCTAAAGTTATATGCTTGTTAAAACTTACGGAAGTGCCGTTTTTGGTATAGACGCTACCACCATCACGGTAGAAGCAGATGTTTCAAAAGGCATTAATTTCCACCTTGTTGGTTTACCGGATAATGCGGTTAAAGAAAGTCAACAAAGGGTAGAAGCCGCGCTAAGATCCAATCATTTTAAATGGCCAGGTAAGAAAGTGATCATCAATATGGCTCCAGCCGATATTAGAAAAGAAGGTTCTGCATACGATCTCACCATTGCCATAAGCATCCTGGCGGCAAATGAAGATATTATCGCTGATAAACTAGGAGATTACGTGATCATGGGAGAGCTATCCTTGGATGGTAGCTTGAAACCAATAAAAGGTGTATTGCCAATTGCACTTAATGCCAAAAAGGAGAATTTTAAAGGGGTAATACTCCCTAAACAAAATGCACGAGAAGCTGCAGTCGTAGATGGCTTAGAAATATATGGAGCAGAATCAATTAGTGAAGTTATAGATTTTTTTAATGGCAAAAATTCCCTGCACAGGGTTATAGTAAATGCCGAGGAAGAATTTTTTAAAATTTCAAATCAATATGAAATTGATTTTTCAGATGTAAAAGGCCAAGAAAATGTAAAGAGGGCATTAGAAATTGCCGCTGCCGGAGGTCACAATGTTATAATGATAGGGCCTCCCGGTGCCGGGAAAACCATGTTGGCAAAAAGATTGCCCACCATTATTCCACCATTAACATTGGATGAAGCACTTGAAACTACTAAAATCCATTCAGTAGCGGGGAAATTGGAAAAAGGATTGTCTTTAATTACGAAGCGTCCATTTCGATCACCCCATCACACGATTTCTGATGTGGCTCTTGTTGGTGGCGGATCCTTTCCCCAACCGGGGGAAATTTCATTGGCACACCATGGTGTCCTTTTCTTGGACGAACTCCCTGAATTTAAACGTACCGTCTTAGAAGTTATGAGACAACCACTTGAAGATAGAATTGTCACAGTATCAAGGGCACGTTTCACGGTTGAATATCCCGCTAGTTTCATGATGGTCGCCTCCATGAATCCTTGTCCATGCGGTTTTTACAACCACCCGGAAAAAGATTGTGTTTGTGGACAAGGCCTTGTTCAAAAATATTTAAACCGCATTTCCGGGCCATTACTTGATAGGATAGATTTGCATATTGAAATTGTCCCGGTTCCTTTTGAAGAACTATCGAAAAATCGTCCAGCAGAAAGCTCCGAAACAGTTAAGGAAAGGGTTATACAAGCTCGAAAAATACAAGGGGAACGATTTAAAAGACACGGTGGAGTTTATACA
>CAZOSQ010000295.1:0-4900 GCA_964582245.1 uncultured Bacteroidales bacterium
AAAAAAGGAAACTCAAGCAGGGGATGTGATGACTGCTTTCAATGAAAAGGAAAAGGAGGAATAGTCCAATGATGAGAAAAAGGATGATCAGCCTTCATTTTTAGGAATGTAAATATCTGCTTTTATATAATTTAGGGTTAAAAAAGAATAAGCCTGGTGATATTTTTTTTAAATATTTCCAGGTTTATTTGTTATACATGGTCTTTTATACATATACAAGATCATTTTTACATCAAATTAGTAAACAATTCCTGTATCTAGTCCCCGGAATTTCACTCATCAATTTCATTGTTGATATGACGCTAGTGTCTTGTCAATGATAAAGCGTCCTGACGTTTCAGCCACTATGCCAAGTTGAAGGTGAATCCGATGCGCTTTAATACATGTGATGCGTCACTAGCTAAATTTAGTATTTGGATTTTAGATGATTTAATGTTTGTGAAAAGATCATTAATTTGATTAATTTTAAGATAAAAATGAGTTTTGATTGCCCACGTAATGATGTTGGAAGATGCAGGTTGAAAAATAGTGATTGCCAACCTGCCCAAGGAATTTGCATTTTAAATGGTAAACTCCAGCGAGGGGATGATGTTGAGAAGGAGAGAAAAGCAAAAAAAAATAGTTGATTACATGTAGTAATTTTCCAATCCATAATAAAAATCCCAAAAATCATAAGATAATCTTCCCCCCTAAGAGCGTGTACATCATTTATTGTCCAAGTTAAGTATGATGATTTTATTCAACCATTTTTTTACACCGCCCAAAACCCAGCAATTATGGCAATCATAAAGAATATTAATAATATCCAAAAAAACACGCCCACCGCGGCTGCCACGGCTCCTGCTTCATTGGGGTGGGGCCTTGAAGTGTTAGTGTTTCGACTTTCCCCTCGATTATAGGTTGGAGTAGCGGCAGCCATTAAGATCGCAAATAACAAGATAACGAAAATAATAGGAATCCAGGCTATATCATAAATTGTAGGACCAACAGGTTCGACCCATGGAATTGTTGCTAAACCGGCAATCAGCAGGATGAGGAAAAATGTCCAAAAGCTTCCCCACGGACCTGTTAATTTAAAAATATAATAAAACAATAAACCTATTAAAAGTGCACTAATGATAGTGAAAATAATTCCAGCTACAGTCATAATTTTATTTATTTAGTTAAAACTCATAAAATAAGATTTGAAGGAAACCTACTTGATGTAACAAGAAAAACCTAGTTTATGTTGAATTTTAATAAAATCATCGAGAAGAAAAAAGAACATTTAGGGGTTAAATTAAGGTTTGACAAGAGGGACATTAATCATTGTTAAAAATATCCTATAAGAAATTTTAGAAAATATAATGTGCCAGCCGCAAATAGGATATGGGCTATCCATAAAGCAATAGCATAATGGAAAATAGAAATTTCAGGAGGGTTCCTGTGCAAAAGGAAGTAAGAATACCATGTGATGATAGCGGCAAAACCACTTAAGCTTCCAATATAAAGTATTTCTAAAAAATTTAAAGAAATGTTTATACCAAGAATTAGCCAATAAAAGAAAGAAAAAACCAGGCCTATTGAGAAATGAGCAATGATTCCGGTAATAACAACCTTGGGGTGCTTGGAAATAAAACCTTCTTTATAGGCTCCTCCTGTTAGCATGGTTCCAAAAATATGAATGACGCGGGTTTCTTTTTTTAAAATGAATTGATAAAGGTACATCATACATGTCATGATAGTAGTGCCGGGGATACTTGCTACAAGATAGTAAAATAATAAAGTATAGAGTTCTTTTTCCATGATCACCGGGTTGATTTCTAAGATGGAGTTTTAAAAACAAGTAAATCATATTTTTTTTTCACACCACTTGTGAGGTATTACACCGTTAAGGCCTTCTAATCAAGGAACGTGCCAGATTTTCTCAATCGTTAATTTTTTATAGTCATTAATATAGCTGTTTCAACTATTACAACATTCCATTTAAATATCCACTTAAATTTGATTCACGAGTGTTGGACATACCAATATTATACCATAAGATAAATTCACGGTGGTATTAATAAACCAAGTGTTGAAGTAGATTTATACTTTTATAATATCATGGTGTAGCTTTATGACTGCTAACAAGAATTAGAACAAACCTGTTTTTCCAAAATCTCTATTACTTGTTGTAAGCTTTGGGCATTGTATTTTGCATCACCTGTTGAAATTTCCCAGGTTACTTTGTTATCGTTTAAAATTTTCACTTCGACAGGACCCGAACCCTCAATGGGAAGATAGCCTTCCCTTTCAAGAGCATTCATGGTCCATTTATGAACGTGATTCTTCAAACCAACTACATTTACTTGATTTTTCGCATTCATTTGAAATTTAAAATCACCAGATTCTTTATCAAATGTGAGGAAAGGAGAAGAAAAAAGCTTATTGAAATACCCGTTTAATACAAGATCCTCGGGAATTCCCTGGTATATCTCGTTATTTGTCATTAACCAGGTATCATCAGCATTTTTCAATACCAGGTGGAGATCATGTGAAGAGAATAAAATGGTTTTTCCCCCTGAACGTGCCAGTTTATGTAGATTTACCATCATATCAAACTTACTTGCCATATCAAGGAAAGCGGTAGGTTCATCCATTACAATAATTTCAGTTTCTTGAGCAAGGCACCTGGCGATCATTGCTTTTTGTTTTTCTCCATCACTAAGGGCTCCCACGAGTTTTTTTTCTAAATGGGTTATACCCATGGAGTGTAAGGAATTCCTTGTAACTTCTTCGTCACGTTCATTTAACTTCCCTATCCAGTTCAAGTAGGGAAAACGCCCTAATGCCGCCAACTCGAATACGGAAAGATTATTGAAACGAATTGTTTCGGTTGAAACAAAACTTATATAACGAGCAAGTTCCATCCTTGTGAAATGTTGGATATTTTTTCCTTTTAACTCAATGTTACCTTCGAGGACAGGATTGAGGTTGACTATGGTTTTGAGTAAAGTGCTTTTTCCCACACCATTGTGTCCGATTAAAGCAGTCAATCTTCCCTTCTTCAAATGCAGGTTTAAATTTTGAAAGAGAATTTTTCTTTCCTGTTTTCCCTGGATATAACCAATTGATAGGTCATTGGTCGATAGTATTTTCCCTTCATTTTTTATCATGAAACCACTGATATTTTTAAATTTTTCACGATTACCCAAATGATGATGGGAATACCCAGGAGGGCAGTGACAGAATTTATGGGCAATGACTGATCAAAACCGGGCAATTGTGCTATTAAATCACTTGCAAGTAGGACAATGCTTCCTATTATTCCGCTAGCGGGAATTAATATTTGATGATTCTCTGTCCGAAAGATATTTCTTGCCACGTGGGGCACGGCAATCCCTATAAAACCTATAGGACCGCAGAATGCAGTGGCTGTTCCCGCCAGTAAACTCGTGCTAATAAAAATAATAACACGTGATTTCCCTATGTTGAGCCCCATGCTTTTCGCATAATTTTCGCCCAATAACAAAACATTTAGCATTTTTGATGAAAAGAAAGCCATTACTCCCCCCACACTTGTCCCTAAAATGAGGATGTTTAATTGATTTCCTGTTGTGTTCCCCAAATTACCCATGGTCCATATCATGTAAGACTTCAGCATTTCTGCGTTCGAAAAATATTGTAAGATAGTTACTACCGCGGATATTGCACTCCCAAACAAGATTCCCAGGATAAGAATGGTCATAATATCTTTTATCCTGGCGGAAACCATTAGGATTATAAACAAAATTGAACCAGCCCCTGCCCAAGCAAATAAAGCTATTGACCAATTAGTCACTAGGGATGTTCCCGCGGGTATGGAAAAAAAGGATAACCCCATTATTAGCAACGCTACTCCAAAGCTGGCACCGGAACTTATTCCCAAAACATAAGGCCCGGCAAGAGGATTCCGGAAGATAGTCTGCATCTGCAAACCGCTAATGGATAAAGCCATGCCCGTGAAAACACCTGTAATAGCTTTCGGAATCCTAAATTGGAGTAAAATGGTTTTAATCCCGCTTGGTTCTGAATTACCTGGTGAAAGTGCAGAAAAGTATTCGCTTAAAGATATTTTTATTGAACCCAGCCAGGTGTTGAAAAAAAACATGAGTAAGAGAAGGCAAATGAGGATTATAAAAAGACTGTTCTTTCTATATGAAGACATTGTTATTAATTGTGTAAAACCTACTTGGTAAAATGTTGGCTGATTTTTAACATTTCAAGAAGATCCTGTTTAATGTCTCGAAAATGCTTTTTTATTTCACCGGGAGGAACATTTTCGTTAATTTTTTTTATTACTTGGTTTCTCCTGGAAACGATTTCTTCCATGATAGAGTTAATTTTTTCTTCATTTTCATTGGGATGAAAATGAAGAAAGACAAGGCTTTCATCAATTAATTCGAAGGCCAAATCATTTGTTATTTTTTTTAATTCTCGTTTACTTGACATGATAATAAAAGCTCCTTATTTGTAAAATAGTAAAAATAAAATACCAGTTCTTGAAAAATCTTAGGAAAAAATCTTGCAAGGCAAGCAATTTTCCTATATCCTTGTCTTTACCAAGATGATTTCATTCTATCTTCTTGTAATAGTAGAATTCATGTTCGGGAAATAAAGAAGGATGAAAGATACTAATTAAATCTTTCAATAAAAAATCAGGTTTTAAAAGTGCTGATTCCCAGAAATCATTTCCCCCGTTAGCATTTAATCTTTTGTTATTATTATAAATATTTAAATTTTCATAGGCATTAAACAATGCAAGGCGGTGATCTATGGCCAATAAATCTTCCCTTGATTTTGCTGTACCCGTATTAATCCAGTAATCTGCCCCTGATGCTTTTTTATATATAATTTCAATATCCATGGGAATACTTTCACGTTTCGAGTTCGTCCAAGG
>CAZOSQ010000296.1:0-4885 GCA_964582245.1 uncultured Bacteroidales bacterium
TTAAGTAACCTGGTACATTTTTACATTTGTCCAAAAAGAGGTTTACCAATTGCCTGGTGTTTCTTTTTATGTTACTTTTTACCAGGAAAAAGCCATAATCCTGCAAGAGGTTTTTAGGGGAAATGTTTAATGTTTGAATTTCCCCGTCATTTTTTACCAGGACAGGAGAATCAAGGTATGATACCACCGGGTCTATACCTGAACTGGTACCGTGGAAAAAAGATTCTAACAAACCCAAAAAAGATTTTAATTCCTGGATACCCTGTTTTAACCGTGTACTTTTTTTAATATACCTGGAAAAGACGGCAGCGACAAGGGCTCCTGAGCTGCCGAGCCCGAAACCGCCCGGGATGGTTGAATAAAAAAATAAGCCGTTATTCAAGTCTGCTTCAAATTTTTCCATATCCATGGGATAATAAGGGTGTTTATTAACGATGGATGAGGCATAATACAAAAACTTTTTCAATTGTTGATTTGACTGGTTAGCACGCTCTTCACCGGAATTCTTGGAGTGTAGCATGAATTTCCATTTTCCCATGAAATGGGGGAAAGGTAGGGCAAGAGCTTGACCACCTATTAATATGACATATTCCCCGAATAACAATATTTTTGATGAAAAAGCTTCTTCCTTCATGTAACAATTTTTTTGGGTCCATTACCTATTTTATCCTCGATCCATTTGCCATCCTGGCAAAATTCTGTTAAACTTAATTCAATAAATTCTTTCATCTTGTCCCGGTGAGAGCTTGGGTATAACACGTGCACATTTGGACCGGCATCTAACGTGAAACAAAAAGGTAATCCTGTTTCTTCCCTGAATTTTTTCAATCTCTCGATGACCGACAAGGTGTTGGGTTTTGTTAATATATATCCTGGTGTGGAAGTTAAGAACATTGCGTGCAAACTGGCGGCTTCTTTTTCCGTGAGTTGAGAAAATGTATCCATATCTCCTTCTGCCAAGGCATGAACCATCTTTTCCGCGTTGATCATCGCTTCTTCTACCCGGCATTCCTTGTAAGGGTTAGTATCCATCAATGCATGCCCCTCGTTGCTGGAAATATTTTTTTGGGTTGAGTCAATTACCAGGATAGCATCATGGTAATGATGAAAATTTTGATCCACCAGGTAGGAGAGAGGTGAACCGTGGTAATCTGAAGTACCTTCCAATGCCGCAATTTCTCCCCAAGAAACCCACCCCCCGTAAATAGACCTGCAGGCACTGCCAGATCCCAACCTTGCAAGTTCCGAAGCTTTTTTATTAAATTCAGCATTATTCAGCACCATGCCGGTTAGTTCTTCTTCCATGGAGCATAAGCATAGGGCCAAGGCACTGAAAGAAGATGCAGAGGAGGCAATTCCCGCTGAATGGGGAAAAGTATTGCGGCTGGTGATAGTCAAATGAACAGTTTCCAGGATGGGCATTGTTTCTATGGCTTTTTCTAGAAAAACTTTTATTTTTTCCTCGAAGAAGGAATTACTGGTTCCTTCAAATAAAAGTTTAAAATCAATCCCTTTTTCCTGTCCATGCTGGGTATATTCTACCGCGGTTTCGGTGTAACTTTCCGACAATGTCATGCTAACCGAGGGGTTTAGCGGTACCTGGAATTCTTTTTTCCCCCAGTACTTAACCACGGCAATATTGGATGGGCTTTGCCAGGTGACTTTTCCTTGTTTCTTCATAGTTTACTATTTGATCAAATGTGAATATGGTTTCCAGTCCCTTGTCGTGGAAATAGTTCTTCACTTCATTTTTATTCATTTCCGTGGCGGCAAGGACAAAATCTCCCCCCCAAGCTCCAAGTGATTTCATATCCCCATGGAAATCATGAAAATATTTATCCCGGACCTTCGGCATATTTAGTGTTTTAGAAATAATTTCTTCGTGACGAGACATAAGGTTCATAAACCATGGCAACTCTTGTTCCCTAGCTAATTTTTCCGATAGTTCCGAAATTTCTTTTGCAACAGCAGTATTTTCTTTTATTAGATTAGCTTTCTTTTCAATGCTTGTTGCACTTGACTGCTTTTTTCCCAGGTAAATAAAATACAGGTGATCATGGAAGCCGGGTAGGAAATTTACTTCCTGTATATCCCTTTTATTATTATGCAAGTTGTAAAAAATGGGTTTATTAGAGAGTGAAGTGGCAATGTCATATCCAGATCCATTGAAAAGCTTGGTGTTTAATTCGTATGGATTAACTCCGGCCCATTGGGCAAGATTGGCCAGTAACGAAGAACTGCTTCCCCATCCCCAGGATGGATTGAATTCAATGCAACAAGAAATATGATAATGTCCCTGTTGTGAAAATATGCCGGGATTAGCTTTTTTTATTTCCTCGAGCAGTTTTTTAATATAAGAAGCATTGGGGTTAGCCGGGGCTTTTATAATGTCTAAGCTTTGTAAAGCATAATTCGCTTTAAACCACGGGTTGTTGCAAACATCAGTTTTCCAGTGCAGGAGGGAATCTTTAGCGGGCTTAAATTTCACTTCCATTTGCTGGCCGACTTTAAGTGGAACAGATAATGATTTTGCACCGGCCAAAACGAAATATTCACCCGATATCATTAGTTTTCCCCTTGAATAAAATATTTTGTCTAGCGGTTCCATGTAAATTTACTTATTCTTTTCTGCAAAACTGTTCCTGGATTCCAACAAGTGACTCTTCACACCATGAAAGGAAACAGGTTTGTTGGTAAAATGTTCCTTAACCATCTTTTTTTCTTCCACGGAAGCTTGTAGGGTATTTAAAATGTTATCCAGGTGCAATCTCATGTGTCCTTTTTGGATTCCCTCGGTTATCAAGGAACGGACAGCAGAAAAATTATTGGCCATTCCAGCAGCCGCAACAACCTGCATAAGTTCTTTGGCAGAAGGCTGATTCATAATTTGTAAAGCCATTTGTGCCATAGGGTGTACAGATGAAGTTCCCCCTACCGTACCAAGTGCCAAGGGTACTATTAATGTGTACTTGAATTTTTTTTCATCCATTTCTACACTTGTCAGGGATGAATATTTTCCTTCGCGTGAAGCATATGCATGGCCACAAGCTTCCACTGCCCTGAAATCATTTCCGGTGGCAATTAAGACTCCATCGATGCCGTTGAAAATACCTTTATTATGTGTAACAGCCCTACCCAAATTTTCCCGTGCAATATCCACGGCCATTTTAAATTTTCGAGCGAAATCACTGGCAGAAAGATTCCCGGAAATAGCAGGTAATTGTTCAATATCACATTCAACCCGGCATTCCACCAAGCATTCGGGTGTGTAATTGGATAAGATCGCCATAATAATTTCACAGGTATCTTGTGATTTTCCCAATTCACTGTCCAGGTAATTTTTTAATTCCGAGGCCATGACTTCAAGGCAGGTATTGATAAAATTTGCCCCCATGGAATCGACCGTTTCAAATTCGACCTTTATCTCGTAGTAATTAGGTTCGTTATTATTGGTATTCTCCAGGTCTATAGTGAGTATCCCACCACCCCTTTTTTTCATGTTGGCCACCAGAGGTTTGGCTGCTTGAAGGAGTTTATCTTTAATGGATGGAAAGTTTGAATATAATTCTGATGTATCACCTTTCCAGTTGAAAAATACTTGTCCAACTTTTTTGGTATCTAATACTTTACAACGAAATCCTCCATGTTTAGCCCAAAATTTGGCCGAAAAGCTGGCAGCCGCAACAACAGAACTTTCTTCCGTGACCATGGGTACGAAATAAAACTTGTCGTTTATCAAAAAATTAGGACATACGCTAAAAGGCAACACATAATTGGAGATATACTGTTCACTTATTTTTTCTATTATTCCTTGCTGAAAGGTAGGGTTTTCAACCGCATCTTCTAAAATTTTCACCTGATCAACTTGAAGGGGCACGTGTTCTTGTAAAATTTTAATTTTTCCCGGTTTATCCTGTTTAGAAAATCCTTCTATCATATGCTTGTTTTTCAGTAAGATAATTTCAGCTCTTGGCAAAGCTTAAATAGCTTTTCTTTCCAAGAACCTTGTTTAAAATAAAAAGTAACAATCTTGTCATAAATATGTTTGCAGATCACGTGAAGGTTAAGGAGAGATAAGGTTGATGAGAATTATCCCCGGCTTTTTATTTCACTTATTTCCTGTTTTATGCACCAATCTAAGAACTTCAATTTTAAATAATTGACAGCGAAAAAATGAATATAAATATCATCCTGTGAGAAAGATAGCTTTTATAGCGTGAATGATTTTGGACAAAAAGTGTTATGATGTTTCACCTATGTCTGTATTATTTGAATTATGGATCATGCATTGTCCAAAACTGGTGGGTAGGATATTGATTTTAAAGAAGAGTACTTGTTTTAGCAAGGTTAATTTGTGTTAAACTCCCTCCGGGGTTTGTTACCGGTATGATTCTTATCCCCGGGTAAACATCCCGCGTTGCTTCCTGTTCACCCGGGGTTATTCAGAAGTTGGACCCCATTCGGGGTCATATGCAAAACCCTTTCAATCACTTTATTCCTCGCATCTACCGGCATTGCTTAAATAATCCAGAAGGGATTAAACATGAATAACCCCGGATGTTTTCTGCAAAGAAAATATCCGGGGATTTTGGGATGATGTAAGTAAACCCCTAGGAGGGGTTTAACATAATCAAAAGATAATTTAAAAGAGTATGTCAAGGTACAAAAAGACCCACCATTATAAAATTACTTTCCGTGATGAATATATTCAACTTTTAAAAGAACAGGATATTGATTTTAAAGAAGAGTACTTGTTTTAGCAAGGTTAATTTGTGTTAAACTCCCTCCGGGGTTTGTTACCGGTATGATTCTTATCCCCGGGTAAACATCCCGCGTTGCTTCCTGTTCACCCGGGGTTATTCAGAAGTTGGACCCCATTCGGGGT
>CAZOSQ010000297.1:0-4884 GCA_964582245.1 uncultured Bacteroidales bacterium
TTAAAAGGATATATAAATGATCAAGATTTTATTGTGCCTGGTTCGAGGTGATGGCTATCAAATTAACTATATCACTCACGGAACATCCCCTGGATAGGTCATTTATAGGTGCGGCCATTCCCTGCAAAATAGGCCCTATAGCTTCAGCATGAGCCAAACGTTCAACCAGTTTATAACCTATATTACCTGCTTGTAAATCAGGAAATATAAGAATATTTGCCTTTCCAGCAATTGGGCTTCCCGGTGCTTTTTTTTGTCCTATTGATTCAATAATTGCAGCATCGGCTTGAATTTCCCCATCAATTTGTAGGGTAGGATCCATTTCTTTCGCGAGAGATGTAGCCTTGGCAACTTTATCCACTAATTCATGTTTTGCACTTCCCTTGGTGGAAAAACTTAGCATGGCAATTCTGGGATTAATTTTCGCGATTGTTCTTGCTGTTTTAGCTGTAGATACTGCAATTTGAGCTAATTCTTCGGCGGTAGGATTGGGATGAACAGCACAATCTGCGAAAAGCATTAATCCATTTTCCCCAAATTCTTGATCTTTGAGAAGCATTAAAAAAGTACCTGATACAACACTTATCCCGGGCAAGGTTTTAACGAATTGGAATGCCGGCCGTAAAACATCCCCGGTGGCATTATCAGCTCCGGCAACTTCTCCATCGGCATCACCTGCCTTAATCATTAAAGTAGCAAGATACAAGGGATCTTCTATTAGCTTTTCAGCATCTTCATTCGTTAACCCTTTGTGTTTACGCAATTTAACCATTAGATTGATATAATCCTTCTTTCGAGGATGATTGATGGGATCAATAATTTCAGCCTCTTTTATATATGACAAACCCAGGTGTTCTGCTTTTTTCATTATTTCACCTGGGTTTCCAATCAAGCTTATCCTAGCTATTTTTTCTTTTAAAACAATGTCGGCTGCTTTAAGTGTTCGTTCTTCATAACTCTCTGGAAGAACGATTTTTTTATTTGCCTGTATGGCAGATTTTTTAATATCTTCTATTAAAGTCATTGTAAATTAAAAATTTAAGAAATTGCAAATTGACGCTATAAAAATATATAAAAAATTATGATTTTCATATATTTCTTAAGGGTTAATTCTACATTTTTAACGTTGTTATAAAACATCTTGTTCATTTATGAATGAGAAAGTACTTATTGTCGAGTTGTTTATTATTTTTGTAATTTGATGGGTGAGCCTACCGGTCCCCGGGAAAAATATTTTGTATTAAAAAAATAAAAATGGCTAAAGTGGCTTCGGAAGAAAAGTTTAAAGCTTTAGGTAAATCCTTGGAAGGTGATTTATATCTTGATCAAGTAATGCGGTTGCTTTATGCAACAGATGCCTCTGCTTACCGTGAAATACCTATTGCAGTGGCGAGACCAAAAACTAAAAATGATATAAAGAAAATAATATTATTCGCACGGGAAAATCAGCTATCTATTATACCAAGAGCTGCGGGAACTTCTTTGGCAGGCCAGGTTGTTGGAAACGGCATCGTGGTGGACACATCCCGTTACATGAACGAAATCATTGAATTGAATACGAATGATAAATGGGTAAAAGTTCAACCTGGTGTAGTGCTAGATGAATTAAACATGTATTTAGCACAGTATGAATTGTTTTTTGGCCCTGAAACATCAACAGCAAACCGTTGCATGATAGGTGGAATGCTTGGTAATAATGCTTGTGGTTTACACTCGTTGATTTATGGCAGTACGAGAGATCATACCATTGCTGTTAAGGGATTTCTTAGTGATGGGAGCGAGGTTGAATTCAAACCCCTGTCAAAAGATGAATTTGAAAAAAAATGCATGGGCGATCAACTTGAAAATAAATTATATAAATTCATTAAAACAGAATTATCCGACCCTGCTATTCAAGAGGAAATAAGAAAGGAATATCCTGATCCGTCTATTAAAAGGAGAAACACGGGATATGCCATTGACCTTTTACTTGAAAGCGAGCCCTTCACTGAAAATTCAAAACCATTTAACTTTTGTCAATTGATTGCTGGATCTGAAGGAACATTGATGTTTGTTACTGAAATTACCTTGAAATTAATACCCCTTCCCCCGAAAGAAAAAGCTGTTATCTGCGTGCATTGTGATACCCTTGAACAAGCCTTGGAAGCAAACTTGGTGGCATTGAAATATAAACCCGGGGCCGTGGAGCTCATGGATAAGATGATCTTGGATTTAACCAAGGGAAATATAGAACAGCGAAAGAACAGGTTTTTCGTGAAGGGCGATCCTGCTGCCATTCTTATCGTAGAATTTGCTCGTGAAAATCAAGAAGAAATATTAAAGATACATGAAGCACTTGAGAAAGAGATACTGGATAAAAAACTGGGTTATCATTCTCCTATTTTGTTTGGACCTGAAATAAAAAAAACCTGGAATTTAAGAAAAGCGGGTCTAGGTGTTCTTTCTAATTTACCCGGGGATACAAAGCCTGTTTCAGTAATTGAAGATACTTCGGTAGATGTGAAAAAATTACCAGGTTATATTGCTGAATTTAAAACTTTATTAAATAAACATAATCTCGAGTGTGTTTACCATGCCCATATTGCTACTGGTGAACTTCATTTAAGACCAGTTCTAAATTTAAAAAACAAAAAAGATGTAGACCTGTTTCACACGATTGCCTTGGAAACAGCAAAATTAGTAAAAAAATACAAGGGATCCCTTAGCGGGGAGCATGGTGATGGAAGGTTAAGGGGAGAGTTTATCCCCTTGATGGTGGGTGATAAAAACTTTGAATTACTTAAAAGGTTAAAATCGACCTGGGATCCCGGGAATGTTTTTAATGCGAATAAAATCATTCATACCCCGCCCATGAATTCTAACTTACGGTATGAACCCGGGAGGAATGAAAGAGAATTTGATACCGTATTTGATTTTTCAAAAACTGGAGGAATTTTACGTCTAGCGGAAAATTGTAATGGTTCAGGAGATTGCCGAAAAACAGAGTTAATTGGAGGAACCATGTGTCCAAGTTACCAGGCTACAAGGGATGAAAATACTACTACAAGAGCCCGGGCTAATATTCTTAGAGAATTTCTAACACATTCGAAAAAAAAGAATCCCTTTGATCATAAAGAAATTTACCAGGTAATGGACTTGTGCCTATCATGTAAAGCATGTAAATCGGAATGCCCCTCAAATGTAGATGTAGCAAAACTAAAAGCAGAGTTTTTGCAACATTATTATGATGCAAATGGAATACCTTTAAGAGCCATGTTAATTGCCTATATTACTAAAATTAATCAATTAACCTCTTTATTACCTGGCGTATACAATGCTGTTATGAGAAATAAATTTATTTCTGGCGCTGTTATGAATTTAATTGGTTTTTCCCCAAAAAGAAGTATGCCTTTATTATATAAGGTGACCTTGAGAAAATGGGCGGCAAAAAACCTGGATAATTTAAATAAACAATTAGCTCCCGGGGCCAAGAAAGTCAATTTATTCGTGGATGAATTCACTAATTATAACGATACTGAAATAGGAATAAAAGCAATTGTATTGTTAAATAAATTGGGATATAAGGTTGAGTTGCCAAAAAACGGGGAAAGCGGCAGGACTTATTTATCTAAAGGTTTGGTACGTAAAGCAAAGAATAAAGCCATACGCAATGTTGAATTATTAAAAGATTATATTTCCAATGATTCACCTTTAATTGGGATTGAACCTTCTGCTATACTAGCATTTCGTGATGAATATCCAGAATTGGTAGGGGAAAAACTTGCACAAGCAGCCCGGGAATTGGCTCAAAATGCGATAATGTTTGATGAGTTTTTTATCCGGGAAGTTGAAAAAGGTAATATACAAAAAGACTCTTTTACCAAGGATAATAAACAGCTAAAAGTTCATGGACACTGCCAACAAAAATCTATAGCTTCTACAAGTCCAACCCTCCAGATGTTAAATTTTCCTGAAAATTATCATGCTTCCGAAATTAAATCGGGTTGCTGTGGTATGGCAGGTTCTTTTGGTTATGAAAAGGAACACTATGATTTATCAATGAGAGTAGGAGAGTTGTCCTTGTTTCCTGCCATAAGATCCTCTTCTAAAGATACTATTATAGTCGCCCCTGGAACCAGTTGTCGGCACCAGGTAAAGGATGGTACCAATCGGGATGCTAAACATCCGGTAGAAGTTATTTATGAGGCTTTGGTTTAAAAGAATAATAGATTGTCTTAAATCCTGTAAATTTTTAATATAATTTAAAGGTTTTAAAAAAATAAACTATAACATTAATTGATGTATTACATGTCTCTATAAACTAGGTATAAACATGTTGATAATTTTTTATCATAATTTGAATTGTCCGAAATTCATTCGTTTGGAATTGTGGTAAATATAAATAAAACATACCTAGCTTAATGCATCTTTACAAAAATATCCCTGTTTATTCATAAAGAAAGAAAAGTTACTATTTTCTTTAATCTTAAATTTTAGTTTAAATAATCATTATATTATTTTATTAATCAAATAATTAAATCCACTTATTCCTTTTAAGAATTCGAATCATCAAGTAAATAATTCCTGCACAAATAAGAATGAAAACAAAAAATCCCCCTTTCCAATGTAAACCAGGGATATAATCAAAGTTCATACCGTAAATACCAGTTAATAAGGTAATAGGCATAAATATGGTAGCAATAGCGGCCAGGGTTTTCATGGTTTTATTCATCCGATTGTCCTGGTTGGATCGATTCATTTCTAAAAAATTAATAATCAACTCCAAAAAGTGTTTGTTAATTTCATTAAGTTGTTTTGAATGATCATAAACATCAGTTAAATAATGTTTGATTTTTTTATCAATTAATATATGATCAGTTTTTTTTAATTTTTTTATTTCTTCTT
>CAZOSQ010000298.1:0-4841 GCA_964582245.1 uncultured Bacteroidales bacterium
CCCCGGTTGCTACAACAGCAAAAGAATAAGTTCCCGGAGCTACCCCCGTGAAAGTAGAATCGGTCTTGGTAATGGTATCAATGGCAGTACCATCTTGTAGCAAAATATATCCTGTTGCATTGGTAATGGAGTTCCATGAAACCATGATATCAGTCCCTGTTACGGAAGCCGTCACAGTGGGAGTTTGTAATTTAGTCTTAACAATACTACCTACCCCGGTAAATAAAACTTCATTTGGAATGGTAACAAATTCTGTTGCCCCTGGTTTTTTCCATTGAACGGTAAAATGGTTATCATCTCCATAATAGTTTTTCCATAAAAGCTTCACGGCATAAAATCGGTTAAAAGAAAAAATTAAAGAAAATGATCTATTAAAAAGGGTTCAATTAGTCCACGGAAATGCTGAAAAATTATATTCATTAATCAACCAGTTACTTGACATCAGGAAAATAGAAACTGGAAAAGTACAACCTAAAATGGTAAAAGGTGACTTATACCATTTTCTTAAATTGATTACGGACTCTTTCATATGTTTTTCAGAACAATATAAAATTAAGTTTGAAACAATTTATCACGTGAAACCTGGTAATCATTGGTTCGATCCCGATAAACTTGATAGAATAATATCCAATTTAGTTTCCAATGCTTTTAAATATACCCGTCCGGGAGGGCATATAAAATTTGAACTGGATATCTTAGAAAATGTTGACCCGGGAAAAGCCATGGACAATGATAACAACAGGCACCTTGTTTCAGGCAAAAATCTTCATCATAAACAGGATAGTATTTTAAAAATCCAAATTACTGATAATGGAACAGGCATCCCCGGGGAAGAAATAAACAAGATATTTAACTCCTTTTATCAATCAAACAATGCTGTTAATGCAAATCTCTTTGGTGTTGGACTAGGACTTTCCCTGGCAAAAGAACTGGTAAATATATTGCGAGGTGAATTATACTTGGAAAGTAGCATAGACGGGACAACTTTTCTCGTGCTTTTGCCTGTTAGTGATACCAATTATTCAAGGGATGAAATTTCAAATAATTCCTTTGCCACCACCTCCTATATCCCTAAAACTATGTTATATCCAAATGATACCATACATGATTCAAAAACAAGTCTTAACTCCAATGACAACTACAAAAATAAGTTATATACGACAGTATTGATCGTGGAAGACAATGTTGAACTTTTAAATTTCTTGGAAGAAATACTAGAAAGCAAGTTCAACGTGTTAAAAGCCATGGATGGACAAAAAGCCCTGGAAATAACATTAAAAAATAAAATTGACCTGGTAATATCAGATATCATGATTCCCGGATTGGATGGGATTGAACTGTGTAAAAGGATCAAACAAAACAAAAAAACCAGCCATATCCCCATAATTCTACTAACTGCTAAAAGAAGCGAACAGGCTGAACTTGATGGTTTGGAAATAGGAGCCGATGATTATATCATGAAACCATTTAATCCTCGTATTTTATTAAGCCGGATCCATAATATAATAGAATCCAGGAATATGATTAGACAAATGTATTCTCAAGAAATTGAATTACCTCCTAAAATTGAGAATATTATAGGAAAAGAGAAACATTTTCTTGATAATTTTTCCACGTTGGTAGAAAAAAACCTCTCAAACTCGGACTTTTTCAAGAAACAGCTTTACCTAGAACTAGGCATGAGCAAAACCCAAGTCTACAAAAAACTAAAATACCTAAACAACCAGACCGTCAATGAATATATACGCAATGCCAGGTTGAAAAAAGCTGCCCAAATATTACAAACCGGTAAATCCATATCAGTAACAGAACTAGCTTATGCTGTAGGATTCACCAACGTGAATTATTTCACCCAGGTGTTCGGGGAATATCATGGTATTAGCCCTACTCTTTACCATGCTAAATTTTTAAACAAAAAGCTGAAAGGTTGAAAAATAATTAATATCAATACTACAATTCAACTAATAAACCTGCTGAGAAGCCATGGGATAAAAAGTCACGGGGAACTAGGGGGAATGTTTTCCCATGTATAAATTCCATATCATAAGACGTTGACCAAAAAAAACGTTTGTATAATTGAATATTAATTCCAGCCATTAATGATACAGAAAAATTAAAATAGAGTGGTCTATAAAAACTAACACCAAAAGCACCTTTAGGTTTTAACTTCTCCCCGGGGTAAACATATTCAATGTGAAGGGGGATTTTATAAATTTTTTCTCCTGGTATGTTAAAATAGATTGAAGAATTATAGATACCTGTTCTTAAAAATATTTTTTCATTTGTACGAGGCATCCATGCATGTAATAAAAAACCAGTATGTTCATAATTCACATCCCTTAAATCACTAACATCTAAATAATTAACCAATCCCGCCACCAATTCAATATTAAATTTAAAAAGTGGTTCCTTTTTCTCGAAAATAATACATGGTTCATCCTTACAGACTGCTTTGTGATAATCTCCTGCTATTTCAATTAATCTTTGATGATCCGGTTTTTCAACCTCCTCTATCTTTTTCTTAAAATTAGGGGCATCTTGCATGTAATAGGATAAAAAACCAATATGTCGTGTTGTTCGATAAAAATAAGGCACACCTTTCTCCGTATATTTAATCCCTTCCTCGTAAGGAATTTCGGTAAGCTTGACGTTTTCTTTATCTAAATAATAATGGTCGCCAGTATTATCTCTATAAAAATAAATATTTACCTCTCCTTTTACCAGGTATTCTAAAAATACGTTCAAACCATTCACTTCACGGGTGATGTAATATTTGCTGTCAATAAAACGATATGCCGCGATACTATCCGGGGTGTATTCAAAAATATCCTCTCTTAATTTAAATTTACAAATCTTTCCCATCAGTAAATCACCGCGGTAATCGATCTCACCATATAAAGTATCACCTGAATTTTTAATGATATAGCCGGGACGGAAATCAGTTTGGGAATGTAAAAATCCAAAAATCACTAATCCCGCCATAACAGCTAACCATTTAAAACTCTTTTCCTTCATAACAAAATAATTTAATAATAGCTTTCCCAGGTTAGTTTTACATGTATACCCGCCTTACAAGATTTTATATGATATGTCGCGTATCTTTAAATCCTGGTTCAATTTTACAACATTTTTCTTAACAATTCAAATATTAAGTATCTATTGGGTGATATTTTGGAAATAATTTTATTTCAAAAAAAAAATAGCACATTCTACAGGAAGGATTGGTATCTCCAAGAAACAAGTAATTTTGTTCAAGAGTTTAATTTTAAAGTTTTACCTAATTTTTTGATAATGCAGTTGCACGAGTCCCGAATCATATTGCCTGGTAGATAGCAGTTTCAAGTCTTGACCGGGCCTGCCATTTTTAAAAAGTCTTGTCCCGTTTCCAAGGAGCACGGGGATTATTGAAAGGATAAATTCATCTATTAAACCGAGTTCAAATAATTGGTTAGCAATTTCTGCCCCACCATCACAAAATATATTTTTGCCGGGCTGATTTTTGAGATTAACGACAAGTTCTTGAAGTTTCCCGTTAAAAAAAATAGTTTTTCCAAAACTTGGCCTTTTCATCCGGGTAATGATATAGGTTTCTTTATCTGCATGAGGAAATTCATCTACTTGTTTCATGACCCAATCATAAGTTTTACGACCCATGATCACGGTATCCACCGTTTCAATAAAATCGGAATAGCCATAATCTTCACCTTCTTTTCTAACCTTTTCCAAGAAGGTTAAATCATCATCCGGCTTTGCAATATAACCATCTAAAGATGATGCTATGTAAAGGATTAAATTCCTACCGGCCATTTAATTTCAATTTTTTTGCCCATTCTATAATTCATGATCTCCACACCTTGTGTTTGATTTCTATTTTCTTTTTCAATCACGAACCCCTTGCTGGAGAAAAATGGTAGTGCAGTTTTGCTAACGTTCGCCCACAAAAATTGTTTACCCAATTTCCTGGTTTCGTCCATCAAAATATTAAATAGATGATTGGCAATACCTTTTCCCAGGTACTTTGGGGAAACATATAAAAAATCTATGTATTCACCATTTAAGATAGATCCAAAACCAGCCATTTCATCACTGATCCAAGCCGCGATAAAAAACTGGTTTTCTATTGCTTTTTCCCATCTTTCCAAGTTATCAATAGCATCTATCCATGCCTGGATTTGTTGTGTAGAATAATCATTGGAACAAGAATATAAAATGGCTTCCTTGCACGTTTTCTTAATATCTTCAAGATCGTTTAATGTTGCTTTTTTTATCGTGACCTTCATTTTAAGTGTTTTTTGTATTTTAATAATACCTTTTTTTTATTAAGGTTACATTCTTAACCACTTTAAACATGTGAGGCTCCCATGCTTTTCATCCTGTAAAATGGATAAATTAATGAACCAGCCCATAAAAAAGTATGGAATAATTTTTTCAGGTCAAAAAAGTTTCAATCCAAAATTTTCAATATACTTTCACGTCATCATAATATAAAACATGGGTATAGGGAATAGCCGGATTCCTGTAAAGTCCAAACTTAAAATAATGAGATACTTGGTTGAGCATGTTTAAGCCATAATATTTACCATCGGTAAGAGGCCTGCCATTTAACCACGCTTCCACGTACCCTTTATCATCCATCGCCCATTTTATGTTTATTTTGATATGATACCAGGTATTCTTCTCGATTTTTTTTTTTGCAATGGAAACAGGAGGATAACCAACCGAGAGCCCTAATGCACTTATTTCATTCCAGGAGGACTCAAAACCATGTAATGAATTAATCTTGGAGTCATTTTTGAAGTTGACATATTCGGGGTCATTGTTTGAAAAATCATAATAATTGA
>CAZOSQ010000299.1:0-4806 GCA_964582245.1 uncultured Bacteroidales bacterium
GAATGATAAATACCTACCTTGTCCCCGAATACTTTTTGTAAACGGTTAATAATTTGTGTAGTTAAAGCTATTTCTGGTAAAAGATAAAGCACCTGTCTACCAAGATCTATTTGTTCTTTTATCAAGTGCATGTATATCTCTGTCTTTCCACTCGAGGTGACTCCATGCAATAGAACCACGTCCTTTTCCTTGAAATGGACTTTCACCTTATCCAGGGCTTCCTGCTGAAATGAATTTAACTGGTTTATATCCACCGGTTCTTCGGCAGGGGAGTCTAACCTACCGGTTACCACTTCAAAAACTTCAAAGATTCCTTTTTCTATCAAAGCTTTTAAAACTTGGTTCGAACCTCCTTGATGTTTTAAAAGAACCTTTTTTTCAACAGGATTTCCTTGATTGTCTCCTTGTCCAGAAAGCTTGATGAAATTTTTCACCAGTTCAAGTTGTCGAGGTGAGCGAGATAATTTTTCAAATAAAAGGTTATAATCCCCGGGTACCACTTCTTTTTTAAAAGAAACAAGACTTGTTTTTTTTGATTTGAATGATTCACGGGCTTTTTATTCAACAAGAATTACCCCCTTTGACAAAAGGTCATTCACAAGGGAAATGATATTCTTTTGCCCCGAAAGTCCAGCCAATTTTTTTATAGGAACCAATTCTTCATTTGTTATTAACTCTAACAGGAGTGATTCTTTTTCAGTGAATTGTTCATTGCTATCATTACCTGGATTTAAACTTATTCTTGTTTCACTTTCTAACTTTAGGCCAGCAGGCAAGGCAGCTTTCATTATCTCACCGGGGGTACACATGTAATATTTGGCCATCCAATTCCATAAAGATAATTGGTATTCATTTATAATTGGTGTTTCATCAAGCACCATCATGATTTCTTTAACCTCGTGGGCAGGAGGAGGTGAATCTTGGAATCCTGCCACTATAGCTGAATAGATCTTTCTGGCACCAAACTGCACCAATACCCGGGTACCTTTCTTCACTCTTCCTTCTAATGAAGAGGGTATTGCATACGTGTACAATTTTGAAACAGCAAGAGGTAAAATCACATTTATATAGCGGCCTTTTTCCATGCAATAGAAAGATTTTATTCTTTGGCTGTTATTTTTTCAATACTTGTAGCCACCTCTTCCATTAACCACCTGGGAGTAGATGTAGCGCCACAGATACCTACAGAACTTGCCGTTTCGAACCATTCTTCTTGAATCTCTTCTTTCTTGGAAATCAAGTAGGAATTTTGATTATACTGATTCACCAATTCAAATAACATTTTTCCATTTGAACTTTTTTTCCCACTAACAAAAATGATGATATCATATTTACAAGCAAACTCTATCAACTTTTTTTTCCTTTTTGAAACCAGATTACAAGTAGTATCTTTCTGGTACAATTTTTTTGTTTTATCACCATCTTGCTTTTCTACACATTGTTCTATAGCCTTCCTGATTCTTTCGAAGTCTTCTTTTCCCCTGGTAGTTTGCGAAAATAGACTAACAGGTTTCGTGAAATCCACTTTATCCAGGTCCTTTTCATCATTGATAACTATTGCCTTTCCCCCTGTTTGCCCCACTAATCCATTTACCTCGGCATGATTGGGTTTTCCAAATATCACGATTTGCTCTTGATCATCTTTTCTTTGTTCAAATTTTTTCTTGATATTTTCCTGGAGTTTTAATACCACCGGGCATGTTGCATCAATCAACGTAATATTATTTTTTAACGCAATCTTGTAGGTTTCAGGAGGTTCTCCATGGGCACGTATTAGGACAATTGTGTCCTTCAATTGGTTGAATTTTTCATACCCGATTGTTTCCAAACCCTTTTTTTTAAGTCTCTCAACTTCCATGTTGTTATGAACTATATCCCCCAGGCAATATAATCTCTCATTATTTTCCAAGAAAAATTCCGCTTTTTGAATGGCATTCACAACACCAAAACAAAACCCGGAATTATCATCAATTTCTATTATCATCTCACAAGACTAAAATTAAAGTTGGGGTTTTTATACCAGTATTTTTCATTACCTCCATTTATCACCAGGAATATCTTTTGGATGATTTCCAAATTCGATTAATTTATAGCATTGGTTTTCTTATGATATAAATCAATAAACCAAGCCATCTGATCATCAACAGCCATAAAACTGTTGTCCATCACCAAGGCATCGTCTGCCTTTTTCAAAGGACTAATTTCCCTGTTCTCATCCATATGATCCCTATGCATGATGTTTTTTTTCACTTCTTCGAAAGAAATACCATGGCCTTCTGCCTGGAGTTCTTTTAGCCTTCTTTCTGCACGAATGACAGGATCAGCTGTCATAAAAATTTTAATATCGGCATTGGGAAAAACCACTGTCCCTATATCTCTTCCATCCATAACAATTCCCTTTTCCTTTGCCATTTCTCTTTGCAATGCTACCATTTTCTCCCGAACAGATTTAATTGCACTAACCGGGCTTACTTTATCAGCTACTTTTGTAGACCTGATTTCTTTTTCCACGTTTTCGTCATCCAAGAAAACTATGCTTTCCCTGTTCATTGGATCCAGTGAAAAATTTATTTTTACCTTGGTCAAAGCTTTTTCCAACCCCGGGACATTTATTCCTGAATCCTTAACAATTCCCTTGCGAAGACAATACAGGGTAAAAGCCCTGTACATGGCCCCGCTATCTATATGCAAATAATTTATTGCCCGGGCAATTCTTTTGGCAAAAGTGCTTTTCCCACATGAAGAATACCCATCTATAGCTATTACCAGTTTATTCATATCATTCCATTCAAATGATTATATCCATACAACAAAAGTAATAAAATCCTCAAGAACCCTCCGCTTGTTTCAGGGTACAAAAATTGTTTCATCCTATTTAAAGACAAAGATAAATTGTTTTAGTTTTCAATTTACCACAGTAAATTATAACCCATGAATATAACCAGTCTTAATTACAAGCATGTTTATAGAAGCCTTTTAATACCAGGAATAAATAAATGCTTTTAAAACACGGACTCTCTATTTGTAGAAAACTTTCTACAGGGTCTTAATATTATATAATTATAGTTCTTTTAAAAACAAAAAGAATATAAACTAAATTAAATTTTTATATGTGGAACCAGGAAGAAACAGGAATAGAAACTAAAGTCAAAGGAAATGAAGACCTTATGACCATCAATGATGTTTCAGTGAGAACTTTTGCTATTCCAACAGATTTCCCGGAATCGGACGGAACCTATAAATGGAATCAAACCATTTTGGTCCTAGTAGAAATAAAGGCAGGAAATAAAACAGGAATAGGCTATACTTACGCAGATCTTTCAACAGCTAAATTTATTAATGAACATCTCAAGCATTTAATAGTAGGGCAAAATGTTTTCAATAACACGCTCCTGTGGAATAAAATGATCCTTGAAGTGAGAAATTTTGGGAGACTTGGTATTTCTTCCATGGCTATATCTGCTATTGATATTGGATT
The DNA here is from genome assembly GCA_964582245.1 of uncultured Bacteroidales bacterium. Taxonomy (GTDB): domain Bacteria; phylum Bacteroidota; class Bacteroidia; order Bacteroidales; family CAZOSQ01; genus CAZOSQ01. The sequence continues at coordinate 3,479 of CAZOSQ010000299.1, forward strand.
ATGGGATTTAAAAGCAAAAATTTTAAACCTCCCCCTGGTAACCTTGTTGGGACAAGTGCAAATTAAGGTTGCCGCTTATGGAAGCGGTGGGTTCACTTCATACTCGGATGAACAACTGGCTGACCAATATGAAAAATGGATCAGCAAAGGAGCTTTTTTATTCAAGATGAAAGTGGGGCGCCATAAAAATCATGATGAACGAAGAATTAAAATAGTTAAAAGAATTATTGGTTGGGGAAATCAGTTATTCATTGATGGAAACGGCTCTTATTTCCCCAAGGAAGCACTGATTTTTGCTGAAAAGATAAAAGACTATGATATCAAATGGTTTGAAGAGCCTGTTAGTTCAGACAATTTAAATGGTTTAAGATTCGTACGTGAACATGCTCCTGCTAACATGGAAATTGCTGCCGGGGAGTATGGCTTTTCACTCTCTTACTTTCATCATATGCTAGAAAAAGGGGCAGTAGATGTATTGCAAGCAGATGCAACACGCTGCACCGGGATTACCGGATTTTTAAAGACAGGAATGCTTTGTGAAGCATACAATGTTCCCCTTTCAGCCCATGCAGCTCCCTCCGTGCATCTTCATCCCGGTTGCGCAATGAAACAAGTGGTTCATGTTGAATATTTCCATGATCATACACGTATCGAAAAATTATTTTTTGATGGTTACGCTAAAATGGAAAGTGGATATCTCCAACCTGATCTCAGCAGGCCAGGTCTTGGAATTATTTTGAAAGAAGAAGACGTATTGAAGTACGAAGTATAAATCAAACCATTTAAATATAGTTTTTACGGGTATTTGATATTAAAAAGACTACTATGAATATGAATTCTAGGGGAATCTCTCGACCAATGGCTGAAAAGGAAACTATGCAAGAGAAAAAAAAACATTCTCCTGAAAAAATGGAAAGAATGCACATGCTTGAGATGCATCATCGCCAAACTTTATGGATTTACTGGACCATCATCCTACTGGGAATATGGATGGTTCTATCGCCCCTGACTTTTGCATTTACCAATTCCATGGCAATTCCCAGTGGCGGAAGAGATGTGTGGTTACCCTTGGAAACCCGGGTTAGTATTATGAAGTGGAGTGATATCATAAGTGGCCTATTGCTTATTTTTCTAGGTTGGAGATCATTAACTCCAAACCGTCCAATTACCTTATGGCTAGCTTGTTTCGTTGGCATATGGCTAAATACTGCACCTTTACTCTTCTGGTCCCCTTCCGCGGTAACCTACCTGAATGACACATTGGTTGGATCGCTGGTTATAGTGTTAACTATTTTGATCCCGGGACTGCCTAATATGTTCATGTACAT
>CAZOSQ010000300.1:0-4786 GCA_964582245.1 uncultured Bacteroidales bacterium
CGACCTTTGGGTTATGAGCCCAACGAGCTACCACTGCTCCACCCCGCAATATATTTTTAATTTAATTTCTTCTTAAGAACGAGTAATGATGTTGTTTATTTTGCAATGCAAAAGTAATACAAGTTTATGGAATTACAAAATATATTTATATTACTTTTGTTAAGGTTTTTCATTTAAAAATGTAATATTTATGCCGAGGGTCTTTAAAGCAACCGAGATAGAAAAAGAAGAAAAAGAGATTAAACAAGATTACTTGGATCGACACATGCCACATGTAATTTGTGATGATATTGCAACACGAGGCAAGAAATTCAAGGTAAAAGTAATTCTTGGGGAAAATTATAATCATCCCGATGAGCCTGATCATTTCATCAGTTTTATACAATTATGGAATAGGGAAACTTTCCTGGCCGAGGTACATTTTACACCGGGAACTTTTGGCAATCAGCCGGGGCACGCCGAGGTTGATTTTTATATTGTCCCTAAAGTTTCCATGAATCTTGCTGCTTTATCCAGTTGCACGAAACATGGATTGTGGCAAAGTGAATCCAAGGAAGTGAAAGTAGTTGATGAATGAAGAAAATAAGAATTCTTTTTAATTTGTATTAATATTAATATCATTTATGATTTTAGTGACAGGTGGAACAGGCTTGGTTGGATCTCATCTACTTTATGAACTTGTACAAAAAGGAGAACCAGTATCTTGTATCATAAGAGAAACTTCCTCTACTTCTTTGATAAAAAAAATTTTTAATCTATACGCCGATAATGCCTCAGTATTATTCTCAAAAATAAATTGGATCGTGGGTGACCTCCGAGATCCTTTTTCTTTGCAAGAATTGCTTGTAGGTATTGACCAAGTTTATCATTGTGCCGGAATGGTATCTTTCGATAATTCCCGGGAAAAAGAAATTATTGAAATAAATATCCAGGGTACAGCCAATTTAATAAATGCTTGCCTGGATAATAAAGTAAAAAAACTTTGCCACGTGAGCTCTATAGCGGCCTTGGGAAACATTACCGAAAATAATATCATCACCGAAGAAAATGAATGGAATCCCGGTGAACCTCATTCTGTTTATGCCATCAGCAAATACAAGGCAGAATTGGAAATATACAGGGGGATTGAAGAAGGATTGCCTGCTATTATCGTGCAGCCTTCGGTAATCTTAGGTCCGGGGAATTGGGAAAAAGGAAGTCCAGCCATTTTTAACACCATTTATAAAGGTTTAAAATATTATCCCCCGGGTTCTTCAGGATTTGTAGATGTACGGGATTTGGCTACCTGCATGATTAAACTCATGAACAGCCATGTAAAAAATGATAATTTCATCATTTCGGCAGAAAATTATTCTTTTAAAAATATTTTTTCCCTAATTGCCAAGGAATTTGATAAAAAGGTTCCTACTAAAGAAATTACACCTTTTATGGCCAACATTGGGTGGAGGATGGAAAAGATATATTCAAAGTTGACAGGCTCCCCCCCTCGAATTACACGAGATAGCATCAGGGCCGGTTTTAACCAGTTAGCTTTTTCCAATGAAAAAATATTGAATACGATTGATTTTAAATTTTACCCGATTGAACAATCCGTGAAAGATATTTGTGGGTTTTTCATGGTGATGAACAAGCCTTCTATACCAAAATAAAAATCAAGCCCGGACAATGTTTTCTCTCCCGCCCAGCTCCATACTTTTGTAAGTTAAGAAGGTCATTGTTCATTTCCCGGAAAATAATTTTTCTTATGTTTAATACCTTTTTATTAAATTGTCAAGACAAAATTATATATTATGGAAAATCATGAAAATACTTTGTTCACTAATGATGCAGTAGTTCTAGGACTATTGATGATGATATTGGCTTTTGTTTTTGCTACATCCAGTAGTAAGAATCGGGGTTGGCAAAAATTCTATAAATACGTACCCTCGTTGCTTTTATGTTATTTTATACCGGCTATTTTTAACACACTTGGGATTATAGATGGGGAAGAATCAAGATTGTATTACGTGGCTTCCCGTTATTTATTGCCCACTAGTTTGGTATTGCTTACCCTGAGCATTGATCTCAAAGCTATTGCACGACTAGGCTTTAAGTCGGTGATCATGTTTTTCGCTGGAACTTTGGGTATCGTGATCGGTGGCCCGGTAGCCATTATCATTATCTCCTATATTTATCCTGATCTTTTAGTAGGACCTGCAGACGTTTGGAAAGGATTAGCAACAGTGGCCGGAAGCTGGATTGGCGGGGGCGCAAACCAGGCCGCCATGTTTGAAATATTTGATGCGACACCCGATTTATTTGCTGCCATGATAGCAGTGGATGTAATAGTTGCCAATATATGGATGGGTTTCCTGCTATATGGCGCTGGGCGATCCAATGAATTGGACAAGTATTTTAAAGCGGATACCACTGCCATTGAAGACGTGAAAAAAAGCATTGAAAATTTCAGGCAAGCCAATGTAAAAATACCCGTACTGGCGGATTTCATGTTGATACTTGGAGTGGGTTTTGGTGTAACAGCCATAGCGCACCTGGCCGGTGATAATATTGCACCCTGGATAAAGGAACAGGCCCCTGAATTGGAAAGATTCAGCCTTACTTCAGGATTTTTCTGGATTGTAGTTGTGGCTACTACTTTAGGGTTAATCCTTTCTTTTACAAGGGCAAAAAAATTGGAAGGTGCAGGAGCCTCACGCTTGGGTAGTGTTTTACTTTATGTTTTGGTGGCTACTGTAGGAATGAGAATGGATATTACAGCCATTTCCAAGAGCCCGGGCTACTTTTTAATAGGAGCTATATGGATGGCCATTCACGTATTCATATTGTTTATAGTGGGAAAACTAATCAAGGCGCCCTTCTTTTTTATTGCTGTAGGCAGCCAAGCGAATGTTGGCGGGGCAGCATCGGCACCTATTGTAGCTTCTGCTTTTAATCCCAGTCTTGCCCCGGTGGGTGTCCTTTTAGCAGTTTTGGGTTATGCAGTTGGCACCTATGCAGCATGGGCTTGTGGTATCATGATGCAGGCAGCATCTCCTTAAACATCCTCGTAAGTTTTATATGCGGTTGTTTTCAAAATTACATGTCAAAATTTTATCATTACCCTTTCAAAAATTAAAATCCAATGTTCACTCCCCCCGAAAAGGTATGTTGTGTACCAGTAAAAATTTCGGGATTATATATAAACATTTCCCCGGGTATAGATGAATAAATATAGCTTAGGAAAATAAAAGCATCATTGAATACCTGGTACCTGGCCAAAAAGGACCATGTTTTACTTGACCATTGAACAGAATCCATAAAAGGAATCCCAATGCGATAGGTACCCAAGGAATCATGATCTTTCCCCTTTTCGGCGTATATAAATTCGGTCTTGAACAAAAGTTTTTTAACGGGACGAAAACCTGCTGATATATATATTTCCCTGGCATTGTCCTGGAGATAGTGCCCCAGGTTATACCCATTTGATTCAAAAGTCGTAGTAATCACGTTGTGTTTATACACCAATGGGTTTGTCCTAACCCATTCGAAAGCAAGAAAAGTATTCGGGGGGAAATCAGAAAGGTGGAATCCTGCCTTATAACTAACAAAATTATATTCATCCTTTTTGAAAAATCTTGCAATGGAAAGCTCGTCTATAAACATGCTTGCATGAAGATGTAAATGTTTTATTTGGCGTGAACTTATGTCAAAAAACATTTGAGAATTTTGCCCAACATTTCTCCCAATTCTATCGGTGGCATTCAATGTATGATCCACAGACTTGAAGAACATTAACGGGATAAGGTAAGCGGCATGTTGCACATCGCTAAAAATCACTGAATTACCAGCCGATATAAACAGGTTTTTAAAAGGTTTTACAGTAAAAAGATTGGCACTCAGGTATTTTTTTCGCATTAAATCTCTTCGTGTTGTTCCATAACTATTTGTAAAAGTATAGCTGTTGACAGAATCGATCACCTCGGATACCAACCATCCATGCATAAAATGAAACTCGAACCAATCCGCGGGTTTTACCTTCAATTTCACTTGTGCAATAGATGGTATTTTAGCAGAAAAGATATTGGGATAATGGGAATAATTGCCCCATTCAAAATGATCCTTGACAAGAGCGATACTACCCCATTTCCATTGATATGAAATTCCCCCGCGCATCTCGCTGAAATCATATCCCCCATCCTTCAGGATTTTATAATTAGCTCCTTGGCGAGTATTCAAATAGGATTCCTTGGAAAGCAAAACAGATTCATGGTTATCTCTCAAGCTAACATAAAAACCGAAATTTTTTACATAAGCGAAAGCTTCTGCACCGTTCCATCGATGATAAGCCGACCCGCTTTTGTTATGCCAATATTCAATCCCCAGGATTGGGTTTATCGAAAAAGTAAAAATAGAGTCTTTATGGTAAAAAATATCTGGTCGCTTTTTATAATCTTTCCCGGGTAATAATTCTTTGTGATAATCTCTTAAATAAAATTCGAGTTCTCCTGCTTGACGTTTATTCAGGTGGATACTTCCAGTTTTAACCATGTCTTGTACTTCTGCCAACTTTTCAGCAATAAACAACCTGGAATAAGGTTTAACCGATGAATTCAGCTCAATAAATTGAAGATTACCCATTTCATCAAGAAATTCATACACACCACGATTGGAAACATGTTGGTACACTTCCTGTGAAAAAGTAATGCTTAGGTTCAAAAAGAATAAAAGAATGATGAGGTTTACCTTATCCATTAAATATTATTTTATTTACAAAAATTTCCCGCACGCATACGTACGCACGCATATA
>CAZOSQ010000301.1:0-4785 GCA_964582245.1 uncultured Bacteroidales bacterium
TGCCCTTTCTTATGATCACCGGTTAATTGATGGTAAAGATTCTGTAAGTTTCCTCGTTAAAATTAAAGAATTTATTGAATCCCCGGTTAAAATGATCACTGGAAGCAAACATCCCGGGCAAGTCTTACTGGGTTTATAGGATGTTTCCATTTTTTTGATCTAAAAGATCTAACTTGAATACCAACTAATTCATTAGGTATTGTATAAATAATGAAAATAACCTATTTTCGTTATTTTAAAAAAATGCAATACCATGTTAAATGAAGTGAAAATTGAAGATGTCCTGTTTGTGGATATTGAAACTGTTCCACAATATGAAAATTATGATTTGCTCCCCAAAAAAGTTGTAGAATTCTGGGAAAAAAAATCAGCATACTTCCGTAAACCTCATGAGTCAGCAAAAGACGTATACAATCGTGCTGGAATATATGCTGAATTTGGAAAAATAATTTGTATCTCTGTTGCCTATATTGATTATCATGAAGGAAACCGATATTTAAAAGTTCAATCCTTCCACGGTAGAATCGAAAAGAAAATTTTAGAAGATTTTTGGCAATTTTTGGCAGGTTTTCCTCGAGAAAAAAACTTAAAATTATGTGCCCATAATGGAAAGGAATTTGATTTTCCTTACATCGCTCGCCGAATTCTGCTCAATGGCTTAAAATTACCGGAAATTTTAAAGGTTGCAGGAAAAAAACCATGGGAAACTTATTTTATTGACACACTTGAATTATGGAAGTTTGGTGATTACAAGCATTATACCTCCTTAGACTTACTAAGTTTCTTGTTTAACATTCCAAGCCCGAAGAATGAAATAGATGGGAGTATGGTTGCAGGTATATATTATGAAGATAGAGATTTAGACAAGATAGTAAAGTATTGTGAGAAAGATGTCGTAGCTGTTGTACAACTTTTCCTTTCTTTCAAGGGGGAACCTATATTTATGACAAAAGAAATATTACATTACATCAAATAATATCATAATTAGATTTTAACGATGTGATGTAGCTCAAATCAATATTTCCATATTTAATCCAGTACGACAATAAAAAAATTACAATAAAAGATCTAATTCAGACAATACATTTAATTTGAATATCTTTTAAAAGGTTATTTTCGATTTCAGCATAAGCATACTTCCCGGAACTTAATGGACCAGGATTGATAATTGATGTATCACCAATATGATCCATTCCTTTTCCCTCGTGAATATGCCCACTAAAGCATGCCAGCGGTTGATATTCTTCGATGATATTTTTGACCGCGATACTTCCTACATGTTCACCTGTTGGAAGCTTATCGTTTATTGTCTCGAATGGTGGTTGATGGCTTATAAAAACTAAAGTAGTTTTCGGATCATAATTTTTTAAAGCATTTTTCCATCCAGTTTTTAATTCTTCTTCTGAGAACTCGTACGGTGTTTTTGTAGGACATGGCAATGATCCTCCAAAACCCACGAATGAAATTCCTTGAATAATTTTAATTTTACCATGTAAATTCATGCCTTTTTTATCCAAAAATTCATTTACTTCAGGATAATCACAATTTCCGGGAATGGCAAGAATATTTTGATTATACCTTTCAATGGTATCAATCACCATTTTAACTTGTGTTTCTTTTCCAAAATGAGTGATATCCCCTGAAAGCAAAATTAAATCTGCCTCTTTGATTCTTGGAGAAAGAAATTCAATAATTTGTGTGTTACCGTGTATGTCGGAAATAGAAAGAATCTTCATTACAATGTTAGTGTCAAAAGGTTAAAATCAAAAGCAATGAAAAATTGGACCAATATCCTATTCTCGTTTCGTGTATGTTTAAAAAATATATGGTTCAGAAAATCAAAATACCTTATAAATCAATATTCAGTTATCCTGATTTTCCTTATTAATATATAAAAGTATAATTGAATTTTAACAAAAACAAATAATAATGGGGGTTTTCCGTGATTTCTGTGAAAAATTAACATTAAAAATTAAACGTTCTTACAATTGACTTAAATTGACGATAAAAATTATTGAAATAATTAAAAGATATACTTAAAAAATTAAATAAAAAAATACCTGATTTCTAAATTCCCAATTAATTCGAGTAAGATATGCTATAGTTCTTGATTAGAAGCAACTTTTATCCGCATTACCTTGTAATGCAACATCAAGCTTTCTTAAAAAAGAAAATCATATTTATGGTATATCAATCCTTATCAATACAATCGTAACCATGTATAACATGTACATCTTTAGACCTTACTTCTGTAGGATAACCATATTCATTATAAGATCTATATATTTTTGCAGTGTCAATTGTACCTTTTTCTTTTTGCCCATCGATAACTCCAATATTCTTATCATACTTGGTATAAATTCCAACAAGATTATTATCGTCATTTCCAACAGGATATCCAAACATCATTTCCGCGGTATTTGCAAAAAAACCTGTAAATTGGTATGGATTAATTTTATCATCATAATCAAAATATAAGGTTACTATGGGATTACCTGTTTTATCAAACACCTTGCTTTCGGAAGGATTATTCAATTCGTCATATGTAAATTTCATTGTGCTAAAAAGATCGTCACCAAAATAATTTCGCTGCTCAATAATTCTCTGGTTTTTATCGTATTCAAATTCCCTGGTAATAATTTTCCCCGTACCTTTTATCGCGGTTAATTTTTCCTTATCATATACAAATTCTTCTTTTAATAAGGTATCATTGTATATTATTTGATCCAATTTCCCTTTTTCATTATAATAAAAAATAGACTGCTGGTTATCACCCCCGGGATTAATTATATCAATTACTTTCAAGGTATCACCGGAATACTTTAAATGAATTACCCCCTTGTTTTGTTCATCTTCTATAGTTATGTTCTTTAGTTTACATTCTTGATAAGAAGAGGTATCCCCAGATTCAGATATTTCTTGATACTGGCATGATGTCGCAAATATTAGTCCACCAATAAGTGCTAAAATGAATCTTTTTTTCATTAGTGCGTTTTCTTTATTATAATTATATTTCACGTAAGTTTTCGTTAATTATTTCGTCATAGATTAATATTTATAAAACTTTGTTATTATAAATTGTTTCAAATGAAATTTTATTCTTCATTTGATGAGTAAACAAAAATAATGGGTGTGATTAAAGAAACAAAAAACAAGGATGAAAGAAAACAGTTCAAAATATACACGTACTTTAAAAAAAAGAGTGGTAAGGGATATCTATAAGCATCACCTAATCAGGGAAAATGATAAAATCCTGATAGCTTTATCAGGAGGAAAAGATTCATTAATTTTGTTGGATTGTCTATTGTACATGCGAGATAATTTATGTTTCAAAATGGATTTAGTTGCTGTTCACGTGGATATAACGAATATACCTTATGATACAGATTTAGACTTTCTTACCAATTATTGTAATTCCCGGGAAGTACCATTTGATATCATCAAAAAAGAAATAAAACTAGACACCGGCAATCATAAACAGAAAGGAATTTGTTTCCCTTGTTCTTGGAATAGAAGGAAATTATTATTTAAATATTGTCATCAAAACAATTGTAATAAATTGGCATTCGGTCATCATATGGATGATGCCTTGGAAACTTTAATGATGAACATGATTTATCATGGTTCTATAAGTTCCCTGCCATGGAAAATCAAAATGTTCGAGGGGAAACTGGAAATAATCCGCCCTTTACTGCATATGAAAGAGAAAGAACTGGCACAATATGCAAACTTGGAAAATTTTCCAAAAGAAATAAAAGTTTGTTCATTTGGAGAAAAAACAAAAAGAATTTTAATGAAAAACATGATTAAAACCTTGGAAGAAATTCATCCAAATGCTAGGACGAACGTATTTAAATCCATGGACAAAATTTTTAGTGAATACTTACCAACAAATAAATAAATAAATAAACATTACTATTCCCATGTAACTTTTAAAAAAATCTTTTATGATAAAATCATACTAAACTTTTAATTATTATCCCGATATTTTAAAGTAGATAATAAACCGCAGGCAGCATCAATATCCTGCCCCCTGGAAACCCGGACGGTGGTTAAGATGCCTTTTTTATTCAAAGAATCTTTAAACTTTTGTATAACTGACTCTTCTGGGCTGGAAAAATTAGATCCGGGAACCGGATGAAATCGCAATAAATTGATTCGACAACGCACTCCATTCAGTAATTTTGCTAGTTCATTCACATGTCTTTCAGTATCATTTAAGTTTTTAAACATAATGTATTCGAACGAGACACGTCTTTGTTTACCTAAATCGTAATTTTTAATCGTTTCAATAACCTCTTTAACAGGATATGATCTTTGAATGGGCATTAACCTTCTTCTTTCCTCATCAAAAGGGCTGTGAAGACTTACTGCCAAATGACATTTACTTTTTTCCAAGAAATTCTTCATTGCTGGAATTATACCGATGGTGGATACCGTAATTCTTTTTGGACTCCAACCAAAACCTTCTTCCGATGTTAAAATTTCCAGGCTATTCATAACTGCCTCGGGATTATCAAATGGCTCACCCATTCCCATATAGACCAAGTTGGTTAATTTATCGCGTTCCGGTAACATTTTGAACTGGTTTAAAATTTCACCGGTTGACAAATTGCCTTGAAATCCCTGCTTTGCAGTCATACAAAAAAAACATCCCATTTTACACCCTACTTGTGTAGAAAGACATAATGTAGATCTGTCGTTCCCGGGAATATATGCTGCTTCAATAAATTTTCCCTGCAAAGCAGAAAAGAGGTATTTTTTGGTATCATCTGCTGAAACTTG
>CAZOSQ010000302.1:0-4770 GCA_964582245.1 uncultured Bacteroidales bacterium
TGAAATTTGCCACACATTTTAATCATATATCGTGTGTGTCTCAAGAATACATCAGACATGGTCTGTTTCATCTTTTTTTATATGTTAAAGCGATAATTTTAAGAACGCAAAGTTAATTATTTAATTTTATGAAACATCTTTTTCCAACGGATCCTATTTTTAAAGGATACTCCAGGTTTAATTGATAACCAAGTAAAAATTGCTTTTCCTTTAAGATGATTTTCCGGGACAAAACCCCAGTATCTTGAATCGGCTGAATAATGGCGGTTATCTCCCATCATGAAATAATAATTCATTTTGAAGGTGTATTCCGTGGACGGATGTCCATTTATTAAGATAGTGTCACCCTTGACAATTAAAGTATTTTTTTCATATACTTCTATTATTCTTTTGTAAAGAGGGAGGTTTTCTTTTTTTAATAATATAGTATGACCTTTACTTGGAATGTAAATAGGCCCGAAATTATCTTCTGTCCAAGCGTAATCAACGTGGTGTGGGAAAATCTTATCAGAAGATAAATGAATGTTCGTGTTTTCGTATTTCATAAAACCGGTGATTCCTTCCTCGTGTTTTAATTGGATCGCATGGCTTTCTGTTAGAGAGAGTTCATATATATCTTTGTCTTTTTCAAATTTACCACATTCATCAAGGGAAAAGTAAAATTTAGCTTTTAGCAAACTATCCATATCGATAGAATCTTTAACTTTAATAAAGTACTTGTGTTTGATAGTGGTGGCTTCATTAATTTTTTTGTTGTTAATTAAAATCTCGCCATTTCTCAGTGAAAGGATATCCCCGGGAAGCCCCACGCACCGTTTGATAAAATGTTCTCTTTTGTCCACCGGGAAATGTAAAAAAGTGTATTTTTCATGAACATGTTGTTTACCCCATTTTCTTACTAGCGAATAATAACCTTGCCCCTCGAAAGGAACCACGGTGGTATCCCCTTCAGGAAAATTAAAAACGACTACATCCCCATGATGTATATTTGAAAATCCTTTTAACCGGTGAAAAGGTAATTCAATTTTTTCGGAATATGATTTTATATTGGTAAAAGGAATCCTATTGTGAAGGAAGGGAAGTGATAATGGATATCTTGGAAGTCTTGGCCCGTAATGTACCTTGCTGACTATTATATAATCCCCTCTTAATAAAGTTTGCTCCATCGAGGGACTAGGAATATGAAAAGCCTCTATAAAAAAAGTAGAAATGAACCAGGTGATAAAATAAGTTAGAAGGATGAAAAATGACCACTTGAAGAATTTACCGACCTTGGATTCTTTATAAGAGGGTAATTTCCAGAAACGCCATGGAACTTTTTTAGTAATGAAAATATCAAAAAGAACGATAATCCCGGCAAATAACCACCAGGCTCCCATCCATAAAACCCATGCTGAAAAGCCAAGTGTAGCAAGGGAAAAATTGAGGTACTTGTTTTTTAAAGAGGTCATGAACTTGTTTCCAGGTTTATTACTACCATGTAACCAAGGATAATTTTCCCCGGTTTAATTTTTAGGCAAGGCCATATTAAAAATAATGCAATGATTTTGCATTTCCAAGGAAAAATATTAAATAAGTAAAAGGATAAAAAAATGCACCCTGGTCTCAAGCAAGTTCTTTGATGTTAAAAACCTGGATATAAATACTGTTCTCTTGATGGGGATAAAAATAGATTCAATTAAAACCTATAGTTTTAAAAGATCTTCCATGCCAAATACCCCTTGTTTTTCCAGGATAAATTCTGCGGCTAATACTGCACCAAGGGCGAATCCTTTCCTACTTTTCGCTGAATGGCTTATGGTAATCAAGTCTACTTCTGAATCATAGGTAATGGTATGAATTCCCGGGACATTATTTTTTCGTATTGCTACTATAGGAATAGTTTCATTATCCTGTGCGGTATCAAGGTTCCATTTATTAAATCTTTCCATTTCACCTATGATGCCATTGGCCAATGTAATGGCAGTACCGCTTGGAGCATCAAGTTTTTGGGTATGGTGAATTTCCTCCATGTTTATCTCATATTCATTGAACTGGTTCATAATTGCCGCAAGATACTTGTTAATAGCAAAAAATATATTCACACCCAATGAATAATTAGAAGCATAAAAGAATGCTTGTTTTGTTTCCAGGCATACTTTTTTAACTTCTTCAAATTTATCCAGCCACCCAGTAGTGCCACAAACAACGGGAATTCCAGCTTCAAAACATGTCATAATATTTGAATAAGCTGATTCAGGAGTAGAAAAATCAATCGCTATATCTCCTTTGCGTAAATCTTTAGGATTTAATAGTTCTTTGTTATGTACATCAATTTTATGTGCAATTTGATGCTTCCTGTCAACAGCAATTTTTTCTATCTCTTTACCCATTTTTCCGTACCCGAGTAAAATAATTTTCATAGGTTAAATTTTATTTTAGAGTTATTAATTAATTTCTGTTATAATGTTTGTATTTACCTTACCTTTTCTTGAAGATCCCTGTTTAGTTTTACTTGTAGTTTTTGTCCACATTTAAAAGTAGTTTTACCTACAACAAATTTGGTGTGGCCTTAGTTAAGTAAGAATTTTAGAACCGCTAATATAATAAAAGTCATAAATATAATAATTGAAACGTAGATAACAAAAAAGGGAAGCTTTAAGCTTCCCCTTGTTAAATAAATATCATTCCTGTTATGCCGATTTCACCTTTTTTACAACGGCCTCGAAGGCAGTTGGGTGATTCATGGCAAGGTCAGCCAAAGCTTTCCTGTTTAAACTGATACCAGACTTGTTAATTTTTCCCATGAATTCGGAATATGACATACCATGCTCCCTTGTGGCAGCATTTATTCTTTGAATCCATAATGCCCTGAAATTTCCTTTTTTCTTTTTCCTGTCATAATAAGCATACTGGAGTCCTTTTTCAACAGCATTTTTTGATACTGTCCATACATTTTTTCTTCTGCCAAAATACCCTTTGGCAAGTTTCATTACTTTTTTTCTTTTTGCACTTGAGGCAACTTTGTTTACTGAACGTGGCATAATTTTACATTTTTAAAATGATTAGCGCTCCTGCCGATTTAGGAATCTTAGTTGCTAATACATTAGTTAATTACTAATTTAATTCTTTCCCCGGTGTCTATATTGATAATAAGCTGTAAAAATTTTAACAAGTTTATTTGAAGGAAATTTCTACTGCCATTAATAATGTGACACACCAGGATTACTTCATCGCCAATAAAAGTTTCGCATTACTTTTATCTGCAGGATGTACTTCAGCCATATATCCAAGATTTCTTTTTCTTTTCTTTGATTTTTTTGTTAGAATATGGCTTTTAAAAGCATGTTTTCTCCGAATTTTCCCTGTGCCGGTTAGTGTAAACCTTTTTTTGGCACCGGAATTGGTTTTCATCTTTGGCATCTTACTCTAGTTTAATATATAATACAAATTTATTTTTTCTTTGGCGCTTTCGTGGGGGTAATAATCATATTCATCTTTTTCCCCTCAAGTTTAGGCATATTTTCTACTTTTCCAACTTCTTCAAGATCCTGGGCGAATTTCAAAAGCAACAATTCTCCTTGTTCTTTATAAAGAATAGAACGTCCTTTAAAAAATACATATGCTTTAACTTTAGAACCATCTGAAAGAAATTTTTCAGCGTGACGCAACTTAAAGTTATAGTCATGTTCATCAGTATTAGGGCCAAAACGAATTTCTTTAACTACTACTTTAGTAGCTTTCGCTTTTAATTCCTTTTGTTTACGTTTTTGTTGATAAAGAAATTTTTGATAATCAACAATCCGACAAACAGGTGGTTCGGCCGTTGGTGAAATTTCAACCAGGTCAAGTTCTTTTTCATCTGCTATTTTTATAGCTTCCTGGATAGAATAAACACCGGGATTCTCCAGGTTTTCTCCCACGACCCTTACAACTTTTGCGCGTATTTGGTCATTAATACGATTTGGGTATTGGGGAGCCCTATTTCTCTGGTATGGCTTTCTGACTGCTATATCAAATCCTCCTTTAATTTAGTTAGACATTTTTATATTTAACTTTTAGAACTATCTAATTGTTTATTTATTTCGTTATTTATATAATTTACAAATTCATCCAATTGCATGGATCCAATATCTCCTTGACCTTGTTTCCTGACAGAAATATTTCCTTCATTCATTTCTTTTTCACCGACAATCAGCAAATAAGGAATTCTTTTTAATTCATTATCCCTTATTTTTTTACCGATTTTCTCATTTCTATCATCAATAAAAATGCGAATATCGGAATTATTTAGAAAATTTAAAACTTTTTTGGCATAATCATTAAATTTTTCACTGATAGGTAAAATGACTGCTTGTTCAGGTGTAAGCCATAAAGGAAATTTACCCCCGGTATGCTCAATTAAAACAGCAATAAACCTTTCTAAAGAACCAAATGGTGCACGATGTATCATCACGGGTCGATGTTTTTTATCGTCACTACCTATGTACTCTAAATCAAAACGTTCCGGAAGATTATAATCCACTTGAATGGTACCCAGTTGCCATTTACGTCCGATGGCATCTTTTACCATGAAATCTAATTTCGGCCCATAAAATGCTGCTTCACCGTATTCAATTATCGTATCTAATTTTTTCTCCTTGGCAGCTTCAATTATCGCACTTTCTGCCTTTTCCCAATTCTCGTCACTTCCTATATACTTTTGCTTGTCATTTGGATCCCTTAATGAAATTTGAGCAGTAAACTCTTTAAAATCCAAGGCATTGAATATATAAAAAATAATATCAATCA
>CAZOSQ010000303.1:0-4763 GCA_964582245.1 uncultured Bacteroidales bacterium
AGCTAACTTATTCTCTCAGCGATCTTAGTGGCAATATTTTGTCGGAAGCAGAATGGCAAACAGATTTCAATGGTAATAGTGAAGCACTAGAGAACCTCACTGCTTCACTTCCTTCTGGAATATATCTTATTACAGTCCAGGGACGGAGTTTCAGGGTAACTGAAAAACTGGTAGTACGTTAAAAGGAAATTTTGGAAAACTGCAGATTATTTTTAATTTACCGAAAAATTAGTTCTCTGCAAGACAGCCTGCTATAGTCTGTTCCACACTAGCTCTTTAAGGCATTATCCTTAAATGAATCAGCAAATCTTTCCCATGTATGATTCTGTACAAACTCTTCAATCCTTTTTGCCAGCTCTATATGATTAACTTTATCAAGTTCATCCATAATACCTGAAATATCTGAAAAATGATTGAAAGTTAGAGCCAATCCGGATTTCTGCATATCTGCAAAAGCGCCAAGATTGGGTCCCAGCACCAATCCCCGATAGGCAAGAGAATCTATGAGCGCCCCTGAGCTCAAAACAGATTCTCCGGTATAGGTAAACAATACAACCTTTGATTTTGCTATAAGAAGTGCTAGTTCCTCGCTGGAAATAAATTCATTTTTAATGGTGATGTTCTCTGATGCGTAACGGTTTATGGTATGCGAGAACTCGCCAGACAAAATCTTACCGGCAATAACGATCCTGAATCTCTTCAATTGATTGGTTTGTTCAAGAAAATGCAGAAATTTGTCAACCCCTTTATAAGGTGAAATAGTTCCCCAGATAAGGATATCAATCTCTTTGTGAGGCTTAGCAATATGGTTGGTTTTATCAAAAGGAATTATGGGATGAGGGAAATAAAATATCCTGGAGATAGAACCCGGCAAAAGAGATTCTGCAAGCCTTATACCTTCCGTTGAATGCGTAATGATTACATCACTTCTTCTAAGAAGCGTATAAAAAATATATTTCTTTATTGCATAACCTTCCTTGTAGTGCGATATACGATTATGAAGTGTCCATATCACTTTTATTCCAAAAAGCTTCTTAAACCATATGATAAAAAGAAAGAATAGGGTTTGAGGAAGACCAAATTTCTTATCCGGGAGGTTCTCAATCCAATTAAGAAATAGGACATCAGCTTTCCAGACAAATCTCACAAGATTGAATATACCGGTATCGGAAGGATGTTTTTTGTTCAGGTAATCAACATAAGGTTCAGTTGATGTGATGAAATTATCGATGTAGGGATTATAAACTCCGGTTTTCAGTCGGTTGGTAATAGGGTAAATATAGGCTTTTTGCTTCATTTTAGGGATAGTTCATTTACAATGTGAGCTAGTGTAATCACCTTCTAACGGTATTATCAGGATTATGAACGAGAGCAGTTTATTAGCCCGTTTTTCTTTTAACGCCCATAACACCCAGTAAAGACCATTTTAGAAAGCCTCCAATGTATCTGACATATTTTCCCGCTAAGGGAACATAGGCCTTAACTGATTGGGAGTGTTTACGGAAAAATGCAATATCCTTGCTTACGTTATAATTAGACTTGATACTTGTTAAAGACCTGTAGAGATATTTTATACTTCCATTGTGCTTTATTCCAGTATTGGTATTATCGTTATAGATTACAAGATCAGGAAAAGCGATCAGCGTAAAACCAGCTTTTTTTGCCCTGTAGGTAAAATCACTGTCACCATGGTATTGAGGAAATAATTTTTCATCAAGCAAACCTATTTTCTCAAAAACACTACGATGGAATACTGTTCCCATACCTGGGAACCAATCCACTTCAAAGGGTCTCAAATATCTTTCGGTATCAGCAGATCTTTCGCCATACATAAACCTGGAACCTGAGAATGCATCAAATTTACCCCCCATGCCCCAAATAATATCCTTATTGAGAACAAAAACTTTTGAACCAACAATAACATTAACAGATTGCCTTTTCAGAATATCGAATAGATTTACAAAGTAGTTTTCGTGGGGAAGAATATCATTGTTCCACCATAAAATATAATCACTCAGCAGTTCATCCAGGGCAAAGGTAATCCCTTTATTAATCCCTCCACTCCACCATAGATTCCCGTTACCTTTCAATAAATAAACTTCGGGATAATGCTCTTCCACCCATTGTGAAGTACCATCTGTTGAACCATCATCAACAATAACGAAGGTAACCTTATATTTCTCATTCTTGATTTTCGATATTCGATCTTTTAAAACAGGTAAACACTTTTGTGTAAAACCAATTCCATTGAAAACAGGAATTATCACAGATAAGTGGTGCATTTTGGATTTTTCTTTTTTAGTGGATATCATTATATACAGAAGGCTGGCTTTAGCTGGTGATGCCTTAATGGAATGATTATTAAGCAACAAATAAAATAGAACCAGGCTTCAATTTTCATTCGATTCTTAAATATTTCAAACAATCTTTGTTTTAAGATGAATTTTCTAAGTCTAAATAAAATTATAATTAATTACCGGATTTACAAACTTATCTTCGAAGAAAAAAAAAATATTTTCAAAGCATATTTTTGTTAATTTAGCATTGGTATAATTGGATTTATGAATCTGCTAATTATTTGGGTCAGAGCACCCCTTAATTTATACACATGAACTACACTGTAATCATTCCGGCTAAAAATGAAGAATTGATCATTGGCCAAACCCTCGATATTCTTCTTTCTCAATCTTTAAAGCCACAATGCATTTTGGTCATTGACAATGATTCTGAAGATAATACTTCCAGGATTATTAAAGAATATGCTTCGTTACACCCAAATGTCAAATACTTCAATTATCAGAGTGAAAACAGTTATTCACTGGGTGGGAAGATTGTAAAGATATTTCATGCAGGAAAAAACCATATTGATTCTTTGGGAATTGAATATGATTATATCGTTAAAATGGATGCCGATACGAAAATGGAGGAAGATGCCTTTGAAAAACTATCCCAAAGACTGCAGGACCAACAATACGGAATAGTTTCTCCCCTTGCTTTTACACTACAAAATGGCAAAAAAGTATTTACTTCCACTCCCGATTGGCATACCTCTGGAGATTTTAAGATTTACAACAGGCAGTGCCTTGAGGCCATGGGCGGATTACCTGAAGATTTAGGGTGGGATTGTGCCGATAATATCAGGGCAATGGAAATAGGATATGCAACACAAGTATTCAGGGATATTCATTACGAGCAAACAAGGCCCATTGGCCGATATTCCCTCTTAAAAGGATGGAAGAGACAAGGAATAGGTGCCTGGAAACTAAGGTATAATCTAGCATATCTATTACTGAAAAGCATCCATGATTTTTTCAAACCACCTTTGATGCTGGGATCAGTATATTATTTATCGGGTTACTTAACTGCTTTTTTCAGAAGGTATCCCAGAACCTTAACCCCAAAACAGGGAAAGATACTACGCAGGTTATTCTGGAAAAGTTTGTTTAGTCGATTAAGAACCGGCCATTTTTACATTTTACAAAGACTCGCCCGCAACAAGAATACTGCCGAATCTATAGAATCACAGCAATAATCCTGATATCCCATTGACTTTCAATCATTCATTCATCATTACGTGGGGGATTTGACTGGTTAACGCACCTTGTCCGGCTAGGAATTTTTCCTCTTTTTCTTCAAAAACTTGACTTTACTTTCTTTCTTCAGATAAGGATACTTTCCATAGCCATAAGAAATCATCT
This sequence comes from uncultured Bacteroidales bacterium, assembly GCA_964582245.1. Taxonomy (GTDB): domain Bacteria; phylum Bacteroidota; class Bacteroidia; order Bacteroidales; family CAZOSQ01; genus CAZOSQ01. The sequence goes on from CAZOSQ010000303.1 coordinate 3,699, forward strand.
CATTCTTCTCACCATTGATAAGTAAATATAAATTTTTGATTCTTTTGTTCTCAATATCCTCAATATTATTTGCCAATACGTTCTTTTTGGTATAATTCAATCGAGTAACATAGATATTGATATCGGCATGATTCATTAAAAGGAATGAGTCGGTAAGAAGACCATAAGGTGGTGTATCAATGATTACAAAATCATAGATTTCGCGCAATTCTTTAATCAATTCATGGGTTTTCTGGCTGGAAAGCAGTGCAATGGGATTTGGAGGTATTTGGCCCGCCTGGATTATATCAAGATTAGGAGCTTCGGTTTTTATAATAATTTCTTCCAGGCTTGCCCTATTGATGAGGTAAGAGCTAACGCCCGGAATACCTTCTGTATTAAAGCCATTCATAATTTCACTGGGTTTGCGCAAATCAAATTCTACCAAAACAGTTTTACTATTTGAAAATGCAAAACTTGTAGCAATATTAAAGGAAGAAAAAGACTTACCCTCACCAGGAATAGATGATGTAACAAGAATTACCTTTTTATTTTCCCCATGTAAGTAGTACACAAGATTACTCCGTAAGATGTAGAATGACTCAGCCATAGGTGATTGCGGATAATTCAAAACCATCTTTTCTGTGCTGTTACCTGTTGGTATGCTTCCCAGTAATGGAATATTAGAAATGAGCTTAACATCTTCTTTATTGTTGAGCTTATTTACAATCAGCTTTTTACCAACAATAAATGCTGAAGGAAAGCCAATGCCGAGAAAGAAAGATAACACCATCAAGAAGCCACTCTTGGGGCTGGCAACTCCTGAATAGCGGGGAGGCTCAATGATTTTTGCATCAGGAAGCTTGGAGGCTTTAATGATTTGAGCCTGAATTCTTCTTTCAAGGAGTGTGGTGTAAATGGCGTCGTTCAATTTAAATCTTCTTTCAATATCAATCAGCTCGCGTTGTGTTCCCGGTAAATTGGCAAACTCCGCATTAAGGCTATTGATGCGAGTATTAATGTCCTCAAACTCATTTCTTGTTGTGGATAGGCTGAATTTGATATTTTCGGAAATAACTTCTTTAA
>CAZOSQ010000304.1:0-4760 GCA_964582245.1 uncultured Bacteroidales bacterium
AATAAGTATTGTGTTGGTTTTTCTTAATAAAATCTATTTGTTCGTGATTTCGAAGATACAAATTAATTTTATCCTCGTTTTCAAATAAAAGCTTTACCAAGGCAGTGGCCTAACTACCCCCTCCTATTACATTTACTCAAGAGTTAAAAATCATTTATAATTCAAGGAAATTAATATTTAAATAGTTCTATACGATCTTCCTCCACGAAACCATCCTGTTCTTTAAAATAATATAAATTGTTTTATTTTTTTTGAAAGATTTTTTTAACAATGGCAGGTTTTTTACCATCAATATAGACCTTTTGCCCTATTTTAAATTTTGACCTTTTCATCTCGTTGCAAGTTAAAAGATTATTAATTACTAACCCAGGCGGCCACTTCATCCTGGGAAGGATTTTTTAATCCCATCTTATTTTTCTTATTATAACCACAAAGTTCCTGGTGAAGTTTAGTATGCTTATCCACGGATTGTAATTTTTTTATGGTTTTGTATCCCAATTTCTGCAAAATGGGAATCCATTCTGATGGAATACCTCTTTCCTCGAATTTTTCCACCGGATCTATGCTTTCCTTGGGTTCAGGCCTCATTTGGGGAAAGAACAGGACATCTTGTATAGAAGGTTGATTGGTCATCAACATGGCAAGCCTATCCATACCGATTCCCAAACCGGCTGTTGGTGGCATTCCATATTCAAGCGCCCTGATAAAATCATAATCAATGTACATGGCTTCGTCATCCCCTTTTTCTTGCAATTTTAATTGATCCATGAATCTTTCTCGCTGATCAATCGGGTCATTCAATTCCGAATATGCATTAGCAATTTCTTTTCCATTTACTATTAATTCGAAACGTTCGGTCAGTTCGGGATTATCACGATGTTTTTTGCAAAGGGGTGACATTTCTACCGGGTAGTCCATGATGAAAGTGGGCTGAACAAGGTGTGGCTCGCATTTCTCTCCAAAAATTTCATCAATGATTTTACCTTTTCCCATGGTTTCATTAATTTCAATATCCAATTCCTTACACACCTGTCTTAGGGCTTGTTCATCCATGTTACTAATATCCACCCCAGCGTATTTCTTAATGGCCTCCTGCATGGTCATCCTAGTATACGGACGTTTGAATTCAATTTCTTTATCACCTACTGTAATATTTGTACGTCCATGAAGATCCAAGGCTACTTTTTCTATCATTTCTTCCGTGAAATCCATCATCCAAGTATAATCCTTGTACGCCACGTAAATTTCCATCACGGTAAATTCCGGGTTATGAGAACGATCCATTCCCTCGTTTCGAAAATCCTTGGCAAATTCATAAACACCTTCAAATCCGCCAACAATTAACCTTTTCAAGTACAATTCATTTGCTATTCGCAGGTACAAAGGAATATCAAGTGTATTATGATGGGTAATAAACGGTCGGGCAGCAGCTCCCCCGGGAATTGATTGTAAAATGGGTGTTTCTACCTCAAGGTATCCCCTCGAGTTAAACAAATTTCTCATTGAATTGATCATTTTGCCGCGTTTGATAAAAACATCCTTTACCCGCGGGTTAACCACCAGGTCAACATATCTTTGACGATATCGCTGCTCCGGACTGGTAAATGCATCATATTGTACCCCCTCTTTTTCCTTCACGATGGGTAGTGGACGAATAGACTTACTTAAAACCTTATATTCTTTCACATTAAGAGTTATCTCGCCCATCTTGGTTTTGAAAATATTTCCTTTAACCCCTAAAATATCTCCTATATCGAGCAATTTTTTAAAGACATCATTGTATAATGATTTGTCTTCACCAGGACAAATCTCATCCCTGTTAAAGTACAACTGTAATCTACCTTTTTCATCCTGTATTTCGGCAAAAGAAGCGTTTCCCATTATCCTCCTGCTCATCAGGCGACCCGCAATTTGAACAGATTGAAAATTATTGGATTCTTCATGATAGTTCTCTTTTATTTCTTTGGTAGAAGCATCCACCTTAAATGATTCTGCCGGGAAAGGATTAATCCCTATCTTCTTAATTTCTTCAAGAGCTTTTCTCCTTATTAATTCCTGCTCACTTAATTCTAAGTTATCTTGTACCATATTGTACTACTTTCCCTGATTATATTTATAAATATTACAATATCCCCTGTAATTTTTTTTGCAAAGATAGAAGAATTTCATGAATTTCGTTAAATCAATGTATTTCCCTGTCAACTTGACAATTAAACTAATTATATTTAACATTCTCCAGGACCTGGTCGTGAAGGAAACCCTGAATTATTTTTATATAAGAACATGATCCTGGTTAAAAATCAGAAGAATTCCCTTACCGGGAATCCATCATATCCTAAAAACTTGCGGTAATAAAAAGATAAAAAATCATTGGCATCCAATTAAAATCGGATTATTTATTTTGCCCTCATGCTCTCTTTCGCTACCGCTTCAGGAATGCATCGAAAGTTTTTATTAGCCACGAATTATAATATTCGTGCATTCGTGGCTATCTCTCGTGATTAACACGAATTGACTTCCCGCTTAGCGGGAAGAGATTCCGAAAACACTAATGTTTATCTTAATTGTACCGCAATCAAACAGTAACCTTCTTAACCTGGCACCTATGCTCGTACCCTGGACCTAATGTCCTCAAACAGCCTTGGCTTTTTAACGCTTAACTTCATAGATTTTCTTTCGGCCTCCGCCAAAGGCTACAAGCCGACGGCAGAACGGAATTTCCCGGGGGCGAATACCTACCCACTACTTTTATATTTATTCTTCAAAGCCAATAAATAATATAGCGTTTTTAATTTTATTTAAAATTTATCATTAAAGTAAAAAAACAACCAAATTATAGTTTTTATCTATAAAATTCTAATATCCTATCGAATTAACCTTGAGAATTTCTAAATTTTTGAAAGGTCAGCCGATTTCATTTGACTTTTTCCAATTCTTGCAGATATTATAATACTTATTTCATATAATACTAGTAGGGGTAAACAAACTAATACCTGGCTAAAAACATCAGGTGGTGTAATAATGGCCGATAACACCAAGATGATGACAATAGAATGTTTTCTATACCTTCTTAAGAAATCGGGAGTAACAAGCCCCGCTTTTGATAAAAAGAAAATTACTACAGGTAATTCAAATAAAACACCGGAAGCAATAACAATAGATGTAATGGTCGAAATATAAGATCGTAAATAAATTTGATTAGCTATTTGATCGCTCACCATGTAGGATCCCAAAAAATGAATGGAAAGTGGTGCAATGATATAATATCCGAATAAAACTCCAAGTAAAAACAAGATTGAACTAATTCCAACTGCCCCCCTAGTCATTTTCTTTTCTTCCGGGTGCAAGGCTGGCATGATGAAACGCCAAAATTCATAAAATACGAAAGGAAATGCAGCGATCAAACCAGCCACCAGGGAAATCATGATATGCGCAGAAAACTGCCCGGCCATCTTTATGTTGATCAGATCCAATGGCTTAGAATTAATACACATCCCATTTTTCCAATTGAATATTTGTCCCAATTTTTCCCCTGACTGGCACATTAGTCTATTGGTCAAAAATTCGGGATCCTTAGGTCCAAGTATGATAATATCAAATACTATTTCTTTGAAAATAAATGCTAAAATAGCGAATAAAAAAATGGCCAAGAAAGACCGAATTAAATGCCATCTCAATTCTTCCAAGTGCTCTAGGAAAGACATTTCATCTTTTTCATTATCCTTCATAAAAATGATTTATGCATACCATAACTTCAAAAATAAGGGATTATTATAAAATATTCAAATTAATGAAGTTAAAGCCCCCGGGTAATTAGGGGCAAACAGGTGAAAATTATTTTCATTTTTTTTTTGTTTTTATAGAAAATTGACGTAAATTAATCTCTTCATTTTAGAGATTGGAATGTGCTAAAAATCGGTTACCTGTTTTTAGATAATACATGTATTTTTTCATAAAAAATTATCCTGCCCATGGGAAAACAAGAATGGAAAAATTTTAACAATTAGGCGTTAAATACGAAATAAAATGTTTAACACGAAAAAAACGAGAATATGACATAAAATGAATTGTACAAGGAAAGAGTAAAGATTTACCAACTGGCTATATAAATTATAAGATGGAAGAAGTAGAAAAACAAGTTCAACTTGTCGATCAATTAAAGAAGTATTTTGGTTTTAATCACTTCAAAGGTAACCAGGAAGCTATCATACAAAATGTGCTTGAAGGAAATGATACTTTCGTTTTAATGCCAACCGGTGGAGGAAAATCATTGTGCTATCAATTGCCTTCATTATTACTTGAAGGTACCGCGATTGTTATCTCACCATTAATCGCTTTAATGAAAAACCAGGTGGATGCTATGCGAAGTTTCAGCTCCGAAGATGGAATTGCTCATTTTTTAAATTCCTCCCTAACCAGGCAGGCCATCAACGAAGTGAAAAATGATGTTTTATGTGGTAAAACAAAACTGCTTTATGTTGCTCCGGAATCTTTGACAAAAGAAGAAAATATAATCTTCCTCAGAAACGTGAAGATATCTTTCTATGCTATTGATGAAGCACATTGTATCTCTGAATGGGGACATGATTTCAGACCAGACTATCGAAAAATTCGTCCCATCATTAATAAAATAGGGAACGCTCCTATTATTGCTATAACTGCAACAGCAACGCCAAAGGTACAACATGATATACAGAAAAGTTTAGGAATGCTTGATGCGAGGGTTTGTAAATCTTCCTTTCGAAGACATAACCTTTATT
>CAZOSQ010000305.1:0-4704 GCA_964582245.1 uncultured Bacteroidales bacterium
TTAAGCACAAAATTATTAAAAACCTCCTGTTGTAAATTACGGGAGGTTTTTTTGTTAGGATTTTTAATCGTGAAGAAAACATTCACCCATCATTGTAAAATGTTTATTCCTATATTTTACCTTCTTTCTGAATTAACGATCCTTAAAAATTTTTGTAATTGTTCGATTTTTTCAGGATAACCAAGAATTTCGTAAGATTTAATAAGATTCAATATCAATCTTTGTATAATATCTCTTGAACCACAAGGTAAATAAAAGGAGTTTTGAGGCCTAATCCGTTGTTGATTCAAAAAATAATCAATTTCCTTTTTTCCTAGTACCGTTCCTTTATTGTATGGATTGATATAAAACAAAACATCAGCTTCTTCAAGTTTCTGGTTTTCTTTATAAATATCCATGTAAGCCAAAATAAAGTTTCTCGGGAGATTCACCCCGTAAATAGGAATCCCTAAACGTTGAGCTACTATAGAATAGATCACGGAGAGTGTAATAGGATTACCTTTCTTGGATTCCAATACGTGGTTTATGAAAGAGTTTTGAGGTGCATAATAATTAGAAATATTTTTATTGAATTTATGTATTTCAAATATGATATGATTAAGAATTTTTACTTTTTCTAAGGCGGTTAAATTATTATTTATCTCTAACCAGACATCTTGTTTGATTTTATTAATAGCATCTTCTATAGTTTCGTACTCTAGGTCAGGGTATTGCCATTTTGCAATTAAATAAGAACCAAATAATAAATCTTGATTGTTCGAGGATACCCACTGGGTTAGAACTTTATGAGAAGTGTCCAGTTGAATACGGTGAATAAGATTTTCTAATCTTTCTTGCAAATGTTCGTTTAAAGAACCCTGCCATGCTTCTTCTAATTCGGGAATCACTTCTATGCCTATGGTAGCAAGATTATCTGAAACAACTTTGAAAATCTCTTCATCCGGATCATCAAGTAAATTAATCAATGCTTTTAATTTTTCTTTATTCATACAGCTTTATTAGCCTTTTTTATCAAAATTATTAATTTTTTTAATCATCTTCAATATCTATACGAGAATTGATAAAAGTTGTTAATCTTTTTACTTTTTAGTTTTAACCGATCAAGTTAAAAAATATTGTTGAAATAACATTCTCTTTTAATTCAACAATAATACTTCTGCAAGGGTTATAAAATTAGTGATTTAATAAGTATATCTTTAAAAAATACTAATATAAAGATGATATATTCTACTGGATTTGATATTAGGTAAAATGAATATGTTTTCTTAAATTTGAACCTTTAAAAATAGTAGTATGATACAGAGAATTCAAACCCTTTTTTTGCTTGTTGCAGTGGTTCTAATTTCTTTAATATTCTTCGAAAAAATAGCTTCATTTATAAGTCAAACCGGGGAAATTTACTACTTGTATTTGGGTGGATTAAAAACAAGCCCGGATGGTAATATTATATACAATACCTTACCTTTATTAGTATTAAATATCATTATGTTAGCACTTATCTTCTTTTCAATTTTTTTATATAAAAGGCGAATTCTTCAAATGCGGTTAGTCGTTTATACCATGTTGCTAATACTAGGTTTCATAGGTGTAGCTATCTATTATGTATTGCACTTGAAAAATCAATTGTTGATAGAAAGCATAACTTTTTCTTATACAGCAATATTTCCCATTATAGCATTTATATTATTATACCTGGCATTCAGGGGAATCAGGCGAGACGAGATATTAATACGTTCAATTGATAGGATCCGGTAGTTTTTTATTTAATTTTCATATTCTCCTGGTCGGTGATTTTTTCACAATAATGACATTTTAATGCCACACTCACTTTTGAAACAAGGGTGAATCTCGTTGTTATTTTTTCATGATTGGTAATGCACATAGGATTAAAACATTTAACAATTCCTATAATTTCATTAGGAATTTCCACTATTTTCTTCTCCACAACATTATAATTCTTAATAACATTTAGTTTTGCTTCTGGTGCAACCAATGCAATTTTATTAATATCTTCTGGGGGAAAAAACTTATCGGCTACTTTAATAATTGCTTTTTTTCCAAGTTTTTTACTTTCAAGATTGGTTCCAAATGTAATTAAATTGGTTATTTTATCAAGATTTAGAATGGCAATTACCTTAAATAGATCATTTGCTGGTATATGATCTATCACTGTACCTTCTTTAATTGCGCTAACCTGTAAGCTCTTTTTCTCGTTCATTTTTAAAAGATTTTAAAGATTTCTTAGATGTTATAGAAAACATTCAATATTATACCGGGAATAAATTAAGCAATTATACTTGCTATTATGGCTTGCCTGGTATAGACTCCATTTTCAGCTTGCTCGAAATAATAGGCCTTTGGATTATTATCCATATCAGTATCTATTTCATTTACCCTTGGAAGGGGATGCAAAACCTTTAAATTGTCTTTCGTGTTTTCCAGCATTATATTTTTAAGCACGCAAGTATTTTTTGTTTTTTCATATTCCATGGGATCAGAAAATCTTTCTTTTTGAACTCTTGTCATGTAAATAATATCCGCTTTTGATATTTCATTGGTGAATTCCGCATGTTCGTAGTAAGATATAGAGAGTGATTCCAAATAAATTTTGTATTCTTGTGGCATTCTTAGTTCGGGGGGAGATATAAAATGAAAAGTCGGGTTGAATTTTGACATAGCCATCAATAATGAATGAACTGTACGGCCATACTTCAAGTCACCCACCATGAATAGGTTCAAGTTTTCCAGTGTTTTTTGGGTTTTTTTAATAGAATAAAGGTCAAGCAATGTTTGCGTGGGATGTTGATTGGCTCCATCACCTGCATTTACCACGGGTACTGTAGCTATTTCGCTTGCATATTTGGCTGATCCTTCAATGGGATGTCTCATTACTATCAAATCACAATAATTGCTTACAGTGCGAATAGTATCTTTTAATGTTTCCCCCTTAGTAACACTGGAAGAGGATGAATCTGAAAAACCTATTACTGTTCCACTCAATCTTGTTATTGCAGATTCAAAACTTAATCTTGTCCGGGTAGAAGGTTCAAAAAATAAACAAGCAATTACTTTATTTTTCAAGGTCTCCCTGGATGGGTTTTTTTCAAATTCTTCAGCCAGGGAAAGAATTTCAATATATTCTTCCTTTGTATAATCGTTTATAGAAACAAGGCTCCTGTTTTTCATTTGTTATTGGTTATGATATTTTATTGAATTTTAGTGAATTAATTTGATCAAATTTTTTAAGGATCCCAGGGGCAGTTTTTTGCCTGATATTAACCTGGATTCTACATTTCTCTTGGAAATGTTGGGAAATAATTTCAACCTGGTCATCATTTAATAATTTCATAACTGGTGCTGTATCGGCATAATCAAATTCTATTTGATAATGGTCATTGATTGTTTTCATTACAATTTCGGCATTATCAATAGCAGCTGCTGTAGCATTTTTATAGGCGTTTATTAATCCGCTGACTCCAAGCAAAGTTCCCCCGAAATATCTAACTACAACCACTAATATGTTTGTTAAATTTTTAACTTGTATTTGATTTAAAATGGGCTTTCCGGCTGTATTGGATGGTTCGCCTGCATCGCTGGATTTTTGTATTTGATTTTCAATTCCCAGCTGGTAAGCATAACATTGGTGACGGGCATCTTGGTATTTTTTTCTTAATTCTCCTAAAATATCTTTTACTGCTTCTTCGGTCTTTATGGGATAAGCAAAGGAAATAAATTTACTTCCTTTTACTTTATGCATCCCTTCCGAGGGTTTTTGAATCGTGTAATATATATCTTCTTTCACCAGCGATTTTTTTTTCTGATGGGGTTTAGATATAAAAAAAAACAGGTTCACATGAACCTGTTTAAAATTTTAATTTTTTTTCTATTTCTTCCATCTGTCTTTTGAATGATTTGTCCGTATCCAGCAGGTTGTTGACGGTCTTACAAGCATGTAAAACCGTGGCATGGTCTTTATTACCGATTTGAGATCCTATGGTGGCAAGAGAGGATTTAGTTAAATTCTTTGAAAAAAACATGGCAACCTGTCTAGCTTGAACAATTTCTCTTTTCCTGGTTTTAGACTGGAGCATATCAACTCCTATATTAAAATAGTTACAAACCACTTTTTGAATATAATCGATGGAAATTTCTCTATTGGTATTTTTGATTAGTTTATCAATCATTTCTTTGGCTAGTTCCAACGTTATTTCTCTTTTATTAAGCGTGGATTGAGCCAAAAGTGATATAAGTGCTCCCTCGAGTTCTCTTACATTGTTGGAGATATGGGTTGCTATATATTCAATAACCTCGTTGGGAATATCAATACCATCATTGTATACCTTTTTTTTGAGAATAGCAATACGGGTTTCAAAATCAGGAGATTGTAAATCAGCGGATAATCCCCATTTGAACCGGGATAAAAGGCGTTGCTCCATGCCTTGTAATTCCACGGGGGGTTTATCTGATGTTAACACCAATTGTTTTCCTGATTGATGTAGATGATTAAAAATATGGAAGAAAGTATCTTGTGTTTTTTCTTTACCGGCAAATTCATGAACATCATCGATAATAAGTACATCAATCATTTGGTAAAAGTGGATGAAGTCATTGAGGTTGTTACTGCGAATTGCATCAACATATTGTGTTTGAAATTTATTAGCATTCACATACAAAACGGTTTTATCCGGGTACTTATCTTTAACT
>CAZOSQ010000306.1:0-4692 GCA_964582245.1 uncultured Bacteroidales bacterium
TAGCTAGTTCAATAAAAGAAATATTTAATAGAAATTTCCGGAATGCTTTTTCACCAAATCATAGGGTTTCTCTTAGAGATTCCATAACCTATTTAAATAATTCTCTTAATTACTTTGATCTTATTTAATATTTTTCAAAATTTCCATGGCTACCGCCCTAGCCAACAATGGAGGAACAGCATTTCCCACAAGTGTATATTGGGGGACTTCATCCTTTCTTTTATCTCCACCGGTTGATCTTTTTCCTTGAAAAACAAAGTTGTCATCAAAAGATTGAAGCCGGGCCATCTCTCGAACGGTTAAAGATCTAGGAGAATTAAAATGAATGTAATCATCAGGGATAGTCATTACAGTGGGACTTTGAGAAGAAGCTTTTAACACGTTGTAATTTCGTTTATTGGATCCTAACCCGTAAGAAAGAAGTTCTTCCTTGGCCGATGAATAATCTCCTTTTTTTAAAATTATTTTCAACCGTTTCACCACGTCCTCTTTCTGGTTGCTGGTTTGATGATTATGCAATATCCCATATTCTTTTTCTCCTTGCATCAAAGCCTTTTCACTTTTCACGTAAAATGCTGGTTGAATTTTAAATCTACCGTTTAAACGCCCTGTTCTTGACCATTCGGAGTAAGTTTTTCCTTTTTTATCTTGTTTTCCTTCTATTTTTCTTTTTGCTAAAAGGTTTTTATAACTCCCCCCGGATCCATTGTATCGATTACTTAAGTCAAATTCTAAATAATCTTTTTTAACTTGGTTGATGTCTATAAAATCCAAGTCGAACAATGCTTCAAAGACAGTGACTTTTTCATTGTCTGTCACTGTTGGTTTTATATGGGTAATTAATTTTTGATCTTTACGACATCCAATGAACAAGACCCATTCCCTGTTTTGAGGAACCCCGTAATTAGAGGCATTGGCTACAAAAGGTTTTTAGATATTATAAAGACGGATATCCTCCACAAGTTCATTCAATTCCTTAACTTGTATTTTTGTATTACATAAATGATTTAGCTGCTCAATACAATCTTCAACCGGGGATATGTAAATCTCTAATGATCTTATAAATGAATTAATGATCTTTTCAAATTTCTTTGGGCTTTCAAGGCTTTTGAATGCCTCTTTTATTTTTTGAATGATGTTGACAGGCTCTAATTCGTCTAGGAACATGTTGAAGGAATCAACAAACTGATCATTGTCAATATAGGAAATATCCTTTTCTTTTATAATTTGACGCTGGATTATTTCCAGTTGTTGATTTCTTTGAAGCAAATTAAGGCCATGCCTGATCGTGGCCACACGTGTATCGGTTTTGCTAGTCTTATAATCAATTAACCGGGGGGTTAAATTTTTGAATTTATTTTCCAAACCACTAATGTACTCCTGCTTTGCATAAGTCAAATCTTCGTGTTTTTTTTCTTCAAATCCAAATCTTTTTGCAATGCTTTCCAACAACAAATCTTTTTCTTCTTGTCCTGTTTTAAGCATTCTGGTAAATTTCAAGAGGTTTGGAATTTTATTTACATCAATGATAGAGCGTATTTCCTTGATGATGAGATCTTGTATTCCCCCTCTTTCCTTGGTCAAGATCCCCTTTACATTTTCCATGACAAAGTATTTGGGTTGTAAAACCTTGATTACTTGGAGATAATTTGAGAATAGGTCATCTTTTTTATCAAATTTCTTTCTTTTCCCTGCCAAGCTAAAACTTTGACATGGAGGGCCTCCACAAACCACGTCAATTTTTTTTCCTTCTATTTTTTCCAGAAGATTGGCCATGAAGCCCGGTTCACTTATATCTTGCCTTAGAAATTTCATGTTTATACCAAGTTGGTGATTATAACGTACAAGGTGGGTCAATTCGCAATTCTCGTTGATGTCATTGGCAAGTACAAAATCAAAAAATTTATCTTTATATTCCGCCTGCAAAAAACCTTCACTAAAACCACCAGCCCCGGCAAAAAGATCAATAAAGGTAAAAGAAGTTCCAGTTTTTGGGGGTTCCTGCACTATATAAACCTTATCATCTTGAATGTAACTGTTTACAAGTTCCTTTATTTTATTTTTAATGTTGTGGATGGTAAATGATTTTAGCAAAGAATGGTTTAGATACTCCTCCATCTGTGTTTTCAATATATCCAATTTTGCATTTTTCACATTTTGTTGAGGATCACCATTTGTTACAATTTGATTTTCCTTATCGAAATTTGCAGGATTCACCTTTATATTGGTAGTGTTTTTAATATGTTTCCCATCACATATAATTCTGAGCATGATCTTATCCAAACCTTTTTTATCAGGTTTGCAGTCAAGATAAAAATTCACTGTAGACATATTGCGGACATTTTTACGTACACGAACAAAATTACGTACAAAATTCGGGAATCAAAATATTTTTCATTATTTTTTACAAAAAAAGCGGATAGATATTTTTTTTAAGAAGATTAACTCTTATTAAGTTGAAAACCAATCACCAGGATATCGTCAATTTGTCTTGCGCTTCCTTTCCAATCCTGGAATGCTTTTTCTAAAAGGTCTTTCTGGTTCATGTGTTTTTTTGAATGGATATCAAAAAGCAGGTTTTTAAACCTATCAGTTTTAAATTTTTCCTCTCTTTTTTCACTTACTTGATCGGTGAAACCATCGGAAAACAAGTAGATATGGGTAGTTGATTTCACCTCGAATGTATGGACAGGAAATGATTTTACCCTGTTTTTCGGTAGGATTCCTCCGACACCGCGGACACCAGATTTAAATCGTTCTATTTCTCCATCTCTTACCACGTATATAGGCCTTCCGGCTCCCGCAAAGGAAACCTTGTTATCATTCCAAATGGTGCAAATGGAGATATCCATTCCATCTTTAGATTTTGCCCTTGATTTAGATGATTGTCCCAATGCTTTATTGATTTCTTCGTCAAGATTTTTAATGATGATCCCCGGATCAGTAAGTTTTTTTTCTTTAATAATTTGATTCAACAAAGTTATACCAACCATGGACATAAAAGCCCCGGGCACACCATGTCCCGTGCAATCTGCTGCCAAAATTATTTTGCAGTCTTCCCGAGCGTGAAACCAATAAAAATCACCACTAACAATATCCCTGGGTTTGAAAAAAAAGAAAGAACCTGGTAAATGACAAGCAATAGTCAACTCCGAATCGCTAATTCCTGCTAAATGGACATGTTTGGGTTTAACGGCTGGAAAATTGTCAAAGCTAACAAAACCTGCACTTTTCCTGATATGCAGTTCACGCTCATCCATGTTCGCGGAAGGGTGAATTACCACGGCAAAAGTAGTATGTTCCGATTCCTCGATAAAAACCTCGATACCTAGTTCCTTCATTGGCACTAAAATATGTTCGTATTTTTTTGACATACGGGTGTATACCCCTATTTTTTTCCCTGTTCTTACCGCGGCCATTGCCCCGCAAAGGACAGCACTTCCCGGGGCGACTGTTTTTTCTCCCTCGAATGTGCTAATTTCATCATAACACATATGACCCACGAAAAGAATATCAATCTCTTTCATTTTTCTCCTTTTTTTGTCTATGTATAATTGTTACATAATCATTTCAAAAAATTACTATTTGTAAAAATAACCATTATAATTCTTCATGACTTCAAGAATATTGCTATCAGGTATAAAAATATTGCTATATTGCATCAAGTATATATTTTTGAAGAATGGAAGATAAATCGATCAACATCTTTTTGGAACGAGAAGATTATACTCATACACCGGGTGAGATAGCAAAATCCATTTATTATTACGTGCAAAATATTGGTTATTATTGCTGTGGTTCAGAACATAGAACGTTCCGAAGCGGGATGGAAAGTATATTGCTATTTTTTTGTATTGCCGGAAATGTTGTTCTTCATTATAGGAATAAGAAATATGTTATCAAGGAAGGGGATTTTTTTATTATTAACTGCAAGGATATTCATGATTATAGTACATCCAGCAATCAAGATTGGCAATTTAAATTCCTGCATTTTAAATATGGAAAAGGTAGTGGAACTGGTATAATAATCCGGGATTAGGATAGAATAGCACTTCTTTTTTCTAAAAAAAAAACAGGAATTTTTTAAAAAATTCCTGTTCATTGCATTTGCTATTTACTATGAATATCTTTATGCTTGTATTGTCCTATTTCACCATTATCTTTTCCGTAAGAATACTGGCTGATGATTTTCCATTTACTTTTAATAGGTACATACCGGTGGGCAAGTTAGAAACATCTATTTGGCTTATTATAATCCCTGTTGAACTGCTAACTTGCTTTTCGTGTATTACCTTGGATTGAATATCATACAAGCGAATGGTAACTAAATCTTGCTTGTGATTTTCCCCTAAGTTAACATGGATATTAAGAATTTCATTTGCGGGATTTGGAAAAGTGAGAATAGACCAGTTGGTTTCGGTTGTTTGTGTTGTATTCGTGTTATTACCGGGAGTGATATAATCCGAACCTACTCCCCAAGGGGTTCCATTATATTCATATGCACCTATATCGTAGGCTGAACCAATCTTGAAATCATTATAAGGAAGGACCGAAACACCTTTGTCAATCGCATCGACCGCGGTACTTTTGAGCAGGAAATTGCGATTATCAAAATCTTGGAAAAAGGACTTAAATGAGGCTTCATCCGGTTCTGTTATATTGCTTGCTTTTTCAGCCCAGTAATAACTCCCG
>CAZOSQ010000307.1:0-3446 GCA_964582245.1 uncultured Bacteroidales bacterium
CCTGTATGTACCATCTTTCCCGCGCAGGGGAAAAGTCTCTTCCCATACTTCTCCCTTATCCAGGGAGTTTTTCCATGATTTTACCGCCTTGTCCAGGTGATTTGGGTGATGCACATTTTCCCAGCCCCAGCCTTGCATTTCATCCAGGGTAGTCCCCGTATAATCAAACCACCGTTTGTTATACCAAAAAATCCACCCATCCTTGTCACTCATCCACGCAAGTTGCGACATGTTGTCAGCCAAGGTCCTGAATCGTTGCTCGCTGTGACGCAAAGCATCTTCAGCCTGTTTAATTTCAGTGATATCCCTCATCGTCATTATCACACAGATATTTACATCATGGGTATCGTAAACAGGTAATCCATTGAAATGAATAATGGTATTTTTACCTGAAAATTTATGATGCAACTTGGCGACAACGTTCAAGGGTTTTCTTTCGCGCAAGATGACTGACAATGGCCATTGGTCTAATGGAAGTTTATTTCCTTCGAGGTCAGTCATTTCAAATCCTTTCTCGTAATCCTTAATATTAGGATACCAATGACCTGGTGATTGAAAACCAATCATTTCAATGGCAGCCGGGTTCATAAATTGTATCGTGCCATTTGTCTTCGCGATAATCAATCCTTGTGCCAGGGTATTAAGGATTGCTTCATCCCTGATGGCAAGTGCCTTGATTTCCTTATCATGGTTGATCCTTTCCAGTGCGATAGTCACCTGGTCAGTGACAGCTTTCATCAGGGACAATTCATCCTTGCTAAATGTTTCCCTGGTCCTGGTGCCAAAGGACAAGGTACCGGTTACCTTACCATTGTCTGCCAATATTGGATGGGCAGCATATGCTTTCACCCCGAAAGATTTCACTAATTCAGTCCTTTTATCCGGCGTTGTCAAGATGTGTTCGGCAACAATTCTTTCCCGGTCACGGGCAGCACATCCACAGATGGCCTCGCCTAAATCAAGCCATTCTATCCTGTTGGCTTCTTGTTCGGTAATACCTCCAGATGCATTTAAATGAAGTTTTTTGGCATCTTCATCAAGCAAGTAATTAAAAAATACTTGGCAATCGAGATGTTCCATAACCTTATGACAAAGTTTTTCAATAATTTCCTCCGGGTAAGTCGATCCAAGGAGATCGCCGGCGATATCCGCAAGAAGCGAATATCTTTGGAGGCTCGTAAAGAGTTTTTCTTCTGCCTCCACATTACCGGTAATATCTCTTAATGTACTGATAAGACGCTTGGGTTCCCCGTTTTCATGATACTCAAAATTACCATGGTACTCTATCCAACGCCATTGTTGGTCGCTAATTCTACGAACCCGGTATTTGCCGTTAAACATAGATTTGTTTTGCATGGATTCCGATATCTCCTGTTCGAACCGAGAAATATCCCCGGGATGGATTATTTCCTTAATAAAACGTTCCCTTGTGAGAGGCTGGTCTCCAGGGGTCAAGCCAAAGATTTCGAACATCCTGTTGTTATCCCAGATGGGCTTATCATTTTGAATATCCCATTCAAAAATACCCAATTCTGCTGCATCTGTAGCCAATGAAAGCCTTTTTTGCCTTTCTTCAAAAAACAATTTAGCTTTTTTACGTTCGGTGATATCCTGCACGGTGCCGACGAAGCTAACCGGCTTGTCATTTTTAAAATTCACCTTGCCCTTTGCTTCGACCCAAAATTCTTCACCGGTCTTTTGGTTATACATTCGATATTCAACGTCATACTTTCCACCTGATTTCGGGTCAACAGCACTTTTGTTTGCTTTTTTAACAATTTCCCGGTCATCGGGATGTATGGTACTGATAAAAAAATCATAAGTGATTGGTATTTTATCGGATATCCCCCATATTTCCCGCACCCGCTCATCCCAAATAATTTTCCCAGAATTATAATCTAAATCGAATATGCCTAGGTTAGCGGCTTTTTTCGCGGCTTCAAAACGTTCATTGCTTAGACGAAGTTCATTTTCAAGAACCTCATACCATGTTAAGTCCCTGCTTGAACCGGCAACGAAATCAACTTTCCCGTCGGAACCAAACATGGGTGAGAGAATATTTTCATAAATGTCGCTTTTTCCAGTGGGACTGGTAAAATAAGTGATATTTTTCTCTATTTCCCCGTTGGCAAATACTTTTTTCACCCCGTTAGATAAAGTTGCTTCTACTTCTTTTGGATAATCCAAATCCTTTAGGGTTTTTCCAATAACCTGCTCCCCTGTCAACCCCCATATATCAAGTAATCTTTGATTGGCAAAAACAATACGTTCCTCGGGGTCGAAAATATAAACAGAATCTTGCACGGATGAAAGAACAGCATCAAGTTCGCGGGTACGTTTATCTAGTTCAGTCATTGCTTTACGCAATACCTCCTCCCCTTCGCATCGTTCTTTTTCCCTTATTTCTTTTTGTATCCAGGCATATAATCCGGGGGCAATTTCTTTCATCACCCCATCTATAAACCTTTTGTCTTGGGCTGTATAACCATTTTTCTTATTGGCAAGGTTCAGCAATCCAATAACTTCATTGTTGAATAATATGGGGACGACCAAATTATTGTTTATCTTAGCTTGCCCCCCCGGATCAAAAATTGGATTATTGGCATAACAAGTTTTCTTTTCCTTTAAGGTACATTTCCATAAACCTTTCAATTTTTCTTTAGCATAATGCGTACATTTGTCGGACACTTCGCATTCTTTAAACAAACTGGTCATTGCCGGGCAAACCAATTCACCCTTTTCATCAATATATCCAAGCATCCCGTGTTCGCTCTCCATTACCTCGAGTAAAACATCGAGTGACTTATGATACATCTCATGGTCGGTATGATCAATAAACATACTCATGATCCTTTTAGCCACTGCCATGATCCTATTTTCTTCTTCTTGTTTTATTTCCTGTTTCTCGATATTTTTTTGCGCCTTGTATTGTTCGGTAACTTCTATCAACATGTGCGATAAATAGGCTATCTCACCATTTTCAATCACCGGGATCATGTTCCAGTTCCACCATGTGGTACCTTTCTCCATCCCCTCGTACTTAAAATTATTGATTGTTTTGCTTTTCCTGGTTTCCACCACTTCATCAATAATATCAAGTACACCGTCAGCTTCCGCGGTTTTAGCATATTGTGGAATGGTTAATCCCTTGACACCCGTTTTTTTAAAAGGTGGTGGCCAAAATTCCTGGTAAGTTTTATTGTGCATTAACACCTTGTAAGGTCGTTTTGATTCGAATAGAGCCATTCCCGCTGGTGCGGTATCAAACAGCCCTTGTAATAACAGGTTCTCTCCCCGGATAATTGTTTCATCCTCCTTTATCTCTAAGGTATCTTTGAGAATATCATCCTTCCCGTTTACCCGATCAATATTTTCCATCTTTAATAATTCTAGAATTATGAAAACAAGAATCTTTTTCTTTTTGTTTCTAAATAAAGCGGATAAAT
>CAZOSQ010000307.1:3546-4681 GCA_964582245.1 uncultured Bacteroidales bacterium
TTTTTTTGTATAGAATTAAAGTATGATTTAACGATCATTATTTGCTTCAAATAGTATCTTGGGGAAAATTGAGACTTTTTTTACCCACGTTGGAAAGTAAAAGCTATCGTGCTAATAACGTGTTGTTTGCAAAAGTGAAAATGAACACGTAAATCCTCATTATTGGGTAATTAACCTAACATCTTGTTTTTCCCGGCATATTTCCGAATCTTAATTGAGGTAGAATTCAAATTTTAAAAAAAAGAACACCAGTCAAAAAATTCATATGACTTTTAGAAAAGAAGGATCCTACCTACCAAATATAGTTATTACGCTGATTTTACGACAGGTAAAAAAATGGAAAGTTTTTGCTTTTATTGAACGTTTTAGTTGAAACCCAGTCCCATTTGGCATGTTTTTTATCTAAAAGGATAGAAATAATAATAATGTTGAATAAAAATGAATATAATTATGAAAACAAAAAGAAATATATCCAAATCATTGATAATATTAACCTTGTTATTGCTTACCAGCGCTAATTTATCTGCCACCACATTTTTGCAGGCTCCCATTATTGATAATGCTTCATTTTTCTTTTTTAGCGTGATTGCAGGGATTTTGCTTGCATTTGGATTCCAGTTCGCGCTTTCCTTGTTGTCGGTATCGTTGGGTCTTTCTTTTATTCCAAATCCAAAAAAAATAGTAAAAAAGGATAAAAGCAAGGATCACGATAAAACCGGCAACCAACACGGCAACCAGGAGAATGAAACAAATGTCCCGCTAACAATCAGTACAGGGGCTGGGATTTGGAGTTTGTTCACGATAAGTTTGTCATTGTTTTTTGCGAGTTTCTTGGCAGTAAAACTCAGTCTCATCGGGACAAATATCGTGGGTCTTACCCTCGGCCTGGTAATCTGGTCAGTTTTTTTTATCCTGATGTCTGTCCTGGAATACCGGATGGTAAATAACTTTATAGGTTTCCTTACAAATATCGTGTCTTCAGGTATAAAGTCCACTGTTTCAGGCGTCACCACCTTGGTGAAACCTTCTCCGGAAAAGAAGATCGGGAAAGTTGCCGATAACATCGTGGAAAAAGTGCGGGCAGAAGTGGCAGATTCATTTAATGGGCATGATTTTGGACACAAGCTTGAAGATT
>CAZOSQ010000308.1:0-4679 GCA_964582245.1 uncultured Bacteroidales bacterium
TTTCTTATAATATTCCATTTTTTAAGTATTGAAGAAGAAATGGTTAACAAGTATAAAAAATACTTAGTAGTTTATTTAAAAACAGAATAACGTTGCTTTGTATAATATAAGTAGACTAAATGAAAAAGGCAAGGAAATGAAGAGCCAAAAAATATTGATCGTGGATGATTCAGAAACAAACTTGCTTTTATCATCAAAATCATTG
This sequence comes from uncultured Bacteroidales bacterium, assembly GCA_964582245.1. GTDB lineage: Bacteria > Bacteroidota > Bacteroidia > Bacteroidales > CAZOSQ01 > CAZOSQ01. Next base: position 206 of record CAZOSQ010000308.1, read on the forward strand.
GGCAAACCTGGATACAAGATATTAAAAGCAACAGATGGGATGCAAGCTTTGAACATGGTTTCGGAAGAAAATCCGCATCTCATAATCCTCGATATGCAAATGCCTGTGATGGATGGAATTAGTTTCCTTAAACTATTTCGCAAAAGAAATCTTTCAATCCCCATTTTGGCCCTTTCGGCAATGCCCGAGGAAACCATATACAGTGAAGCATTAAGACTTGGAGTCGTAGATTTTTTAAAAAAACCTTTTGAATTAAGTTTCTTACTTTACAAAGTGAAAAAAGTATTGGGGAAATCCACAAATTAATAGTCATTTGGAAAATTCATTTCCTCGGCTTGGTTTTTTCTCATCATGCAATTGTTTCACTATTCCAACCCTTTTTGTAGAAGTTTCAATAAGGTTTTGCAGAAGTTTAACCTGCCTTTGTAAGAGTTTAATTCACCTTTACAGGAAAATCACTTATGCTTTCAAGGATTTCAGGAGGTTTTCCTGTGTCATACCGGCCACTTCTTCAAATAGAATCATTTAGGTTTGGAATTAATATTTTTTCAAAAATCAAAGGGTAACCTATCTTTATTTTTGACGTTAAAATGAAGTAGCTAAATTTAAAACAAACCAATAAATTGATGACAACGAACCTTTCTGATCCGATGGAATATTTTTTTAGACATCTGGATACAGCCGCCATTATTATAGATGGGTCTAAAAAATTGATTGTTAAGGATGCTAACAAAAAATTTTATCACATTTCTGGCTTACAGGAAAAAGATGTGCTACATAAATCCTTTGACAAATTAACAGGAAAAAATTTTGATCTACCTGACAGGAATCTTCTGGGAATGAAAAAAAGCTTAGAACTGGTTAAGTTAATGGATCAATATTATATCCTTGAAAAAAAAGGGCCTGTTAATAATCTTTATTTTTTCCTTTTTTATCCAGTGTCAGAAAATGGTCAAGGAAAAGAAAAATTAGAAGAATATATAAATGAGCTTAGAAAACTTGCACATGTTACCGAAAAAAACCCAATAGGCATCGTTTTCACTGATAATAATGGCAAAATTGAATATGTCAATGAAAAATTAGCAACAGTAAGTGGATATTCAAGGAAAGAAATTATAGGGAAAAACCCAAGAATTTTGCAATCAGGTTTTCATGACAAAGAATTTTATAAAGAATTGTGGGACACTATTTCAAACGGAAAAACATGGTCAGGAACATTTAAAAATAGGAAAAAAAATGGTGAAATATACTGGGAAAAAGCTGCTATTTCTCCCCTAAAAGATGACGATGGGAAAATAATTAATTATATAGGTATGAAAGAGGATGTCACTGACCAACGATTGGCCGAGGAATCCTTGAGGGAAAGCGAAGAAAATCTTAAACTGTTATTTGAAAAAATGACAGATGGTTTTGCCCAGTTTGAAATAGTTTATAACAAAGATGAATTACCCGTGGATTATAAATTTATAATCGTTAATGAAGAGTTCGAAAGGCAAATGAACCTTGACAAACATAAAATCTTGTACAAGAATCTTTCTGATATACTCCCCCCTATTGGAAAATTTTGGATTCAAAAGTTTAACGAACATGTTTTAAAAAAAGAACCTGCCCGATTTACCACTTATTCTAATTTATTAGATAAACATTTTAATATCAATTTATATTTTACCCGGGAAGAATACCTGGCAATAATTATTACAGATATTTCCATACAAAAAAAAGCAGAAGAAAAATTGCTACTTGAATCACGGGTAAATAAACTCCTGGTCAGTATAAGTAAGAAGATCCTTGAACCGAAGCTTTCACTTGAAGAAATTGCCGAAATTATATACAATGCTGCCCTTGAATTAACCCAGAGTAGTTTCGGGTATGTTTCTACCATTGACCCTATTAATCAAGACCTTGTTAGCCATACTTTAAGTAAAATGATGAGGGATAAATGTAATTTACTACAAAAAGAAGTAAGATTTAAAAAAGAAGAAAACGGCTACAAGGGATTGTGGGGCCATTCCTTGAACACCAAATTACCTTTTTTCACGAATACCCCTTCTAAACACCATGCATCCACTGGGCTTCCCAAGGGGCATATCAAGTTGGAAAATTTTTTATCTGTGCCCGCAATTGCCCATGGAGAATTGGTAGGTCAAATTTCATTGGCGAATTCAAAAAAAGATTACTCAATGGAGGACATTGAACTAGTAGAAAAATTAGCTAATATTTATTCTTTAGCGATATATCGAAAACAATTTGAAGAAACCATAAAAGAAAATGAAGAAAAATTCAAAAAATATATAGAAAGTTCGCCACTGGGAATTTTTATGATGAATAAAAAAGGGGAATTCAAATATGTGAATCGCACTGCAACGGAAATGATAAATTATTCCCAAGATGAGTTATTGAATATAGGAATTGATATTTTAGTACCGTTAGAAAACAAAATAGAAAACCAATATTTTTTATCTTGTTTAATCGAGAAGGGTCGAGTTTCAAAAAAATGTAATTTAATCACCAAAAACAAAGAAATTAAAACCATTAAAATTGATGCAGTAAAACTAGGCAATGATCAATTTTTATCATTTTTCACAGACATAACAGAGCAAGAAAAAGCAGGCAAAGAATTAAACATGATGCATGAAAGATTAAACATGGCATTGGAAGTCGGGAACCTAGGCTGGTGGGAATGGGATTGTGCCACAGGTGATCTGGTTACCGCGAACAAAAAATTAAATATGTTAGGATATGAAGTCGGTGAAATTGAGCCAAATATCAATAGCTATATTAACATGATTCATCCTGATGATTATGAGCATGCTATGCAATTAATGATAAAGCATATGGAAGGAAAATCAGCTGGTTATGAAGTAGAATACAGGTTGAAAACAAAACAAGGGGATTGGAAATGGTTGTACAATAGAGGAGAAATAGTTGAAAGGGATAAAGATGGAAATCCGATAAAATTACTGGGAATCGTATATGATATTTCAAAACGAAAAGAAGCTGAAATACAATTGCAGAAATATAAAAATATTTTAGAAGAGTTGGTGAATCAACGCACCAAGAGCTTACAGCTAAGTGAAGAGAAATTAAGAAATATATTTAACTCCACGAGCGATTCTATCATCATTACTGATTTACAAGGTTACCTGCTAGAAATAAATAACCCGGGGCTACAAAAAGCAGGTATCATTGATAAAAGAAAGGTGCTCAACAAGAGATTTAAAGATGTTGGATTAGTTGATAATGACAATCAAATCTATAACTATTTGAAATCCGTAAAACATAAACAAGAAGCTTCGATAGAGATAAGGTTCAAGAAAAACCAAACCATTAAATTTTTAGAAGTTAATGGCAAACTTATAGATTATGAATGTGATAAGGCTATATTGCATGTAATGAGAGATGTTACTGAAAGAAAACTCTTCGAACATAAAATTCTCAAAACTATAATGGAAACAGAAGAGAAAGAAAGGAAACGTTTTGCCAAAGATTTACATGATGGATTGGGTGCTCTCCTTTCGGGTATAAAAATGTACCTGAATCTTATTGAGCAAGAAGAACTTGATCTAGAAAAAAGAAAAGAATTCCTACAAAAAGCCATTGAATTAACCGGGAATGCGGCCTCAAACGCACGGGAAATTGCCAATAATATACGACCACACGAGCTAAATCAATTTGGTCTGACAGCTAGTATTTCTTCATTATGTGATAAAATTGGTGGCTCTGGGCAGGTGGAAATAGATCTTAAAACCAGTAACTTTTCAATAGCCATGAATAAAGATATTGAACTGGTTATTTTCAGGATAATTTCAGAATTAATTAACAATACATTGAAACATTCAAACTCAAAAAAAATACACATTAACTTGTTTAACCTGGAAAAGGAGGTTTTTCTTATCTATTCGGATAATGGAAATGGTTTTGAGATGGAAAAAATCTTGAAGCATGAAGATACGGGAATGGGATTAAGAAATATTATTGCGCGTGTCAATTCACTCAATGGAAAATGTGCCTTCAACACTATCCCGGGAAGCGGCATGGATGCAATACTTGAAGTCCCCCTTGAAGAAATTCTTGTACAGAACTTAAATTAATTCACACCTGGTAACAAAATATCAAAATATATTCAAAGAAACGAAATCATCATGTATTGCTTTACACGATAAGAAGATGATTAAGCATGAGGATTTCATTTGGCTGGATAAGGATTATAATTTTTAAAGCAGATGAATATCAAATTATATTTGCTTAAACAAGTAAAAACCTCATCTTTAAGAGATTTTTATAATAAAAACAAAGGCAAAAACACAGAATTAAATTTCAAACAAGATGTAGAACCTTGGTGAGGGTCGTTCGTAAATTATTTTATAGTGCTTGCAAGCTCCCGACAATTGGGATACCGAACACTTTTAAAAGTAATTTAAGTCGAGGTAACAAATTTCACTGCAAAAAATATAAGTAGGTAAACATATTATAT
>CAZOSQ010000309.1:0-4670 GCA_964582245.1 uncultured Bacteroidales bacterium
TAAAGAATCCAGAATTTGACGAGTATCATCGGCAAAATATGCTTGTAAATTCGCATTTATTGGCAGTGAATTTTCTACCAGTAATTTGAATTCACAGGTTTTTATTTCCTGGAATTCTTCAAAAGAAAAATCAAAAGTATCTTTAATATGCACATCTTCGATTTTTCCTTGTATGGGGAGATCAACATCCAGGTCAACGATAAAACTACTCGAGTCAGTAAGGTAGAACAAGGGAGGAGAGTCAGCTTTAATGCCCGTATTTATTTGTAGTTTGTAATCAATTTTTTGGGGTGATATAGAAAAAACCGTGGATATATTTGAATTATCATGATCCATAATAAATCTTGACAATACGTGAGAATAAACATGATCCGGGGGATTTACACGCAAATTATTTTGGCTGAATGAACCACTTAAAGCAACAGAAAACTGGGAATTTGAAGCATTGAAATTATCAAATCCAAGTTCAAAGGGAAGTCCATAACTATTTCGTATGGATAAAGTTAATCGAGGATCAACCACTTTTATTTTTCCACTGACCCAGTTTCGCGGGATACTGATATCAATGGTGTCTGTTTTAATCTTATAAAAATTTTCCCCCAGGTATCCTTTCGCAAATTTTATGGCTGATATTTTAAGGTTTCCGCTAAATTCTTGGAGCTTTATTTTTTGTCCCGTTTGAAGATCCCATGCTTCATGTATAAATTGAATTTGATTGTAGGTAGAATTTTTCGATGTTAAATCCAGGTGATACCCCGATAAATCAATTTTCCCGGTTTGCTGCCCGGGGGGGGTGTAAATAACTTGTTCCAGTTTGTTTTGTCCTTTATGAGCCCAAGGTATATGAAAATCAACCTTTACTTCACCTTTATGACTATTGATAATAAAATATTCCAGTTTACCATGGTCAATGGTGATTTCTGTAATTTTTTCATTATTAGGAAAATCATATGTGGCAGAATATAAAGAATCGGTAAAATGATATTCCAAGTTGGGAATCTTAAAAAAATCAAGTCCCTTGTGATAAAACAACTGCTTTTTATAATGAACCACAATCTCCCCACCGGGTTGGATACTGATATAATTATCCGTCCCGTTTTGATTGATAAGATTTCCTATTGTCATGGAAGAATTAATGAGAGGTCCTGAAATTTTTGGTTTCCATTGTAAATCCAACTCTTTTATTTCATCGACTAAACATCCCCCGGCTAAAATGATAAAGATTACTGATAATGTATATATTCTCTTCATATTTAAAAAATAAATATAATCTTATTTATAAAAACGAATATGAAACTTATTTGGTTGAAAGAAAAATGGAAACAGGAAGTTTAAAAAGGTAGTAATTCATAAAGGAAAGGACATTAGGTAGTGCCCGGGTAAATATTTATTCTAAAAAAAATAAACAGGAGGTGTAAAGAATTGTTATTATTATTTTAAAAAATTGATTTTTAATATTAAATTCACTAAATTAAATTTGATTAGCGGGTAATAGCCGGTATAAAAATTTACTTTGTTTTTAAATATAGTTAATTAACTTATTTTAAGAAAATTAATACCGGGTAAGTTAAACAATAAAATAGGAGTGATAAAGCAGGTTCGTTTTTGAAATGGTTTTATAGACTTGCTTGTTCAAGGTTTTATGGAATTTCCCGATGGATCTATTAGGTGAAAAACCATTAATTAAAAATAAGTTGATATGACACGAATAACAATTACATTTCTGATATTACTTTTCTTTAGTAATTTTAAAAGCTTCTCGCAATTGAAAGCATTTACCGAGGACGGGAAAGAAGTTGTATTATATGATAATGGAACATGGAAATACAATGAAAATCTAATAAATCCTAAAGATCTAGTAGAATTCTGTGAGTACCGTATTAATGAAGTTGATGAACAAAAACAATCTGTAAAGAAATACACGAAACTGGAAACAGTTGCTAAAGATGAAAGCCACACATTCAAAGTTTCTTTGCGCCAGGAAAATAACATTCGTTACCTGGTAGCAATTTACACGGGAGATTTGGGGTGTATGAACAAGGAATCAACCATATTGATTAAATTACTAAACAATGAGGTTGTAAAACTTTTAAATACTGGAGAAGAAGGTTGTGCAGCCGGTGAAACATTAATGTTTGAATTGGATTACAAGACCATGAAGAAATTAAAATCCAGTCCGTTTTCAAGAATAAGGGTTACAGGATCCGATTTTTTTGCTGACCTGGAACCTTTATTACCTAATTTTTTCACCAACAAAATTAGATGTATAGAATAAATCTGTTTTATAATAACAAAATCCTTATAATCATGAAAAAATATTTATTGCTTATAACTTTACTATATTCGTTCTCAGTATTTGCCCAGAAAGCAAAAAATGATAAATTGAGTTATGATGATTTAATAGAAAAAGGAGTTGAAAAGGATGCAATGGAGGATTTTGAGGAAGCTGTCGAAATTTTCACGGAAGCAATTGAATTGGAACCTATGAATCCAGTAGCTTATGATAAGAGGGCGGTCACCTATCTAAAACTTAACAAGTATTCCAAGGCTTTGAAGGATATAAACACTGCAATTGAAAAAGATCCTACTTATGCCGTTGCATATAATCATCGAGGATTGACTAATTTTTACATGAATAAATCTATATTGGCATTGCAGGATTTTGATACAGCTATTCAATTGGATCCGAAATTTGGCAGGGCTTATTTTAACAGGGCCTTGGTAAAGTTGGAATTTGGAGATGTTGAAGGAGCTTACGCAGATTTGAAAAAGGCAGGTAGCTTGGATTATGACGAGGCAGAAGACACTATATGGAAGTATTGTGCCGACCGATTGTTTGTTGTTCCCCCTGTCTTGGAAGAACCAGGTGAAGATACAGATAGTATTTCAAATGATAATCAAGAATAATTTTTTCCACTTAAATTTTTGACATTGAAAAATTTATAGTTCTATACTGATTTAATATAGAAAAAATACTGATTTTTTACAACTTTTTCATGTAGCTCTCGTAAATGAAACTAGAAGGTGTTTTAATCATTTACGAAAAGGAAAAACATGAAAAGGCATATAACACTTCTGATAGGGCTTTTAATTGCAAACTTGATGATTTCTCAAGATTTTGCTTTTGGAACTTTTACAAATCACCAAAATCAACAAGAGAAATCTGAAGTAGTTGATAAGGAATTTACCAAGAGTTTAAATGAATTCTCTTTCCAGGTGTTGATGGAAATGGGCAAAGAAAATGATGAGTCCCAAAAACACCATGTTTCAGTTGAAATATATTCCCGTGCCATTAAATTAAATAAAAAAGCTGCAATTGCATATGATAAACGGGCAGTTGCATATATTTACCTGGGAAAATACAGGAAAGCCATAAAAGATTTAACCCGCGCAATTCGTTTAGAACCCGAATTTGTAGAGGCTTATAACCACCGGGGAAATGTGAATTACTATTCCATGAACCTTGTAACAGCAATAAAAGATTATACGAAAGCCATCGAACTTAGGCCAAAGTATGGTAAGGCTTATTATAACCGGGGAATATGTTTCCTTAAACTTGGAGAAATAGAATTAGCATATAAAGATTTAAAAACGGCATTAACACTAAACTATGCCGGGGCAGAAGATCTTATCTGGAATCATTGCTCTGATCGCTTATTAAAGGTTCCTAATGATCTTCCTCGATAAAAAATAATGGGTTTTATGGGGTTTTTAGTTTTTTAGTAGTTTGTTTTTTGGTTTGAAATGGTCTCACAAGAAAAGTGAGGCCATTTCTTTTAGATAAAATTAACAACACTTTAGTAAATAATAGCTCACGGGGACGGCATATAACTCCATCTTTTAAAGCCATTACTTTATAGGGGAAAAAAATAAACATTTTCTTTCTTTTTTTGTTATATTTGAGGAAAAAAATCGGGGGAATAAATTGCTCTTGGTTTATTCTCAAGCAACTAAAAATAAATGGAATTATATTCATCAAGGATATTTTAATAGGATAAAGATTAAATCTCGTGAAATCAACTAAAAAACATTTAATAATGAAAATCATTTTTCTTCTTCCAGTTTTACTTATATTTCAAAATTTCTATGCACAGGAGAATTATAAGGATAAAAAACCAGCTGATAGCTTACGTGTTTTCTATAATAATGATTTTCATGAGGTTAAAGAATACCAGCAAGGAGATTTCGGTACCGGTGACCTTGCAAAAAATATCATTTTATTTATCGGGGATGGTATGGGTACTACACAATTGTTTTCCGGGTTAACTGCAAATAAAGGCCAGTTATTCATGAAAAACTTTAAGTACATTGGATTCTCAAAGACTTCTTCTGCCTCTGATATTATTACTGACAGTGGGGCAGGGGGAACTGCTATTGCAACAGGGAAGAAAACTTATAACGGAGCCATTAGTGTGGATACAAACAAAAATGTTATCCCTACCATCCTGGAATTGGCGGAAAAAAAAGGAAAAGCAACAGGTTTAGTGTCAACCTCTTCAATAACCCATGCAACACCGGCTTCTTTTATAGCGCATGAAGAATCCCGGTCCCATTACGAGGCAATTGCAAAGGATTTCCTGGATGTTGATATAGATGTCTTTATGGGTGGAGGAAAGAAACATTTTAAAGATCGAAAAGATGGCCTGGATTTAACAAAAACATTGGAAGAG
>CAZOSQ010000310.1:0-4669 GCA_964582245.1 uncultured Bacteroidales bacterium
TGAAATCCCCGGGGAAGGAGAACCATACATTAAAATTCCTGGTTCAAAAGATTGGTATGGTACTACCTTGGCATGGATGTCGGTAGGTTACGAAGTGAAATTAACACCTTTGCAGATCTTAACATTTTATAATGCCGTGGCCAATAATGGAACAATGGTAAAACCCATGTTCGTTAAAGAACTTAAGTATCATGGCAACGTAGTAAAGGTTTTTAACACAGAGATAATTAATGAAGCCATTTGTTCCCGGCAGACTATTAAAAAAGTGAGATCCCTTCTCGAGGGTGTAGTTGAAAACGGAACTGCTAAAAATTTAAAAAATAATGATATAAAAATAGCTGGAAAAACAGGAACAGCACGTCTATTTGATAAGGAAAAAGGCGAATACATAAGAAAATACCTTGCCTCTTTTGTTGGATATTTTCCTGCCAACGACCCTCTTTATAGTTGTATAGTTTCGATCAACAGGCCTTCCGGGAACGTATTTTATGGATCTGAAATAGCAGGCCCTGTTTTCTTGGAAATCGCCAAAAAGGTTTATGCCACTAAACTTGATATGCACGAGGGAATAAAATCCTCTAAGAAATTGCAAGCTGAAGCACCCTATACCAAGTGTGGGCATAAAAATGATTTAGAATTGGTGCTAAATAACCTAGGAATTAAAAAAAAAGATCAATCTTCTGGTTTACCATGGGTAATCACAAGGCAGAAGGATTCCCTGATTGTTTACGAGGGATTGGAAGTGGAAAAAGGTATTGTACCTAACGTGAAAGAAATGGGTGTGAAAGATGCAATCTACCTCTTGGAAAATATGGGGTTAAAGGTGATGGTCAAGGGAAGAGGGAAAGTAGTTTCACAATCCTTGCCTCCCGGTAGAAGAATATATGGAGGAGAGACGATTATTTTAAACATGAGTTTTATATAAAAAGATACCATTTGAAGAGATTAAATGACATAATACAAGGATTAGAAATAATGGAAACCAGGGGTAACCTGGACATTGAAATTTCAACTATAGCTTTCGATTCACGAAAAGTCGAGAGCAATTGTATTTTTGTCGCCGTAAAGGGCGCTAGGTTTGATGGGAATCATTTTATTGATGATGCTTTGGGAAAAGGTGCCAAAGTCATTGTTTCTGAAGAACAGCACGATGTTCCTGTTACTTCAACTTTTATCAAGGTTCGAAAGGCTGGTCAGGCTTTGGGTGTAATGGCCTCTAATTATTATGAAAAACCCTCTTCAAAATTGAAGTTGGTAGGCATTACTGGAACCAATGGAAAAACTTCGGTGGCAACATTATTATATAAGACCTTTATACAGTTGGGATATAAAGTCGGGTTACTTTCTACCATCCAAAATGTGATCAATGGTAAAGAAACAGCCACTACACATACAACACCCGATGCTATTAAGTTGAACGAGGTGCTTGATGAAGCAGTCCGGTCCGGGTGTGAATTCTGTTTCATGGAAGTTAGTTCCCATGCCATAGACCAGGATAGGATAGAAGGTTTAACTTTCTCGGGCGGCATATTTACCAATATTACACACGACCACCTTGATTATCATGGAACTTTTGATGCTTACATTAAGGCTAAAAAGAAGTTTTTTGATCATCTCCCTGCTGATGCTTTTGCACTGGTAAATAAAGATGACAGGAATGGAAAAATTATGGTACAAAATTCAAGTGCCAGGAAATATACTTTTGCGCTAAAATCATTTTCAAATTTTAAGGCAAAGGTGATCGAATCTCACTTCGATGGGACATTACTTCATTTGGACAATAAGGAGGTTTGGACTCATTTCGCCGGATTTTTCAATGCCTATAACTTATTAGCTGTTTATGCTTGTGCAATTTTGTTGGGGCAAGAACAGGAAGAAGTACTCACGGTAATTAGCAATCTTAAACCTGTCAGGGGGCGGTTTGAATGTATCTGTTCCGGGGATGGACGAATAGCAATTGTGGATTACGCCCATACTCCCGATGCATTGTTAAACGTGTTACAAACTATCAATCAGCTAAGGGGAGGAAATGGAAAATTGATAACGGTGGTTGGTGCCGGGGGTAACAGGGATAAATCAAAAAGACCTATAATGGCTAAATTAGCCGTGGAAAATAGTGATAAAGTCATTTTTACCTCTGATAACCCCCGGGATGAGGAACCCGGGGAAATTTTAAACCAAATGCAGGATGGTGTCCCACTGGAATTTGCTCGAAAGGCAACAAGGGTAAATGATAGGAAGGAAGCCATAAAAATAGCTTGCATGATGGCAGAAAATTCTGATATTATCCTGGTTGCCGGGAAAGGACATGAGACATACCAGGAAATTAAGGGTCAGAAATATCCCTTTGATGATAGGGAGATTATTAAGGAACAATTTTTAATACATCCATAATGTTTTATCATTTATTTCAATACATAGAAAAAGTTTTTGATTTCCCTGGAGCAGGTGTATTTCAATATATATCTTTTCGAGCTGCATTAACGATCATTTTTTCATTAATAATCTCCTTGTTTTTAGGTAAAAAGATCATCTTTTACTTACAAAAAAAGCAGATAGGTGAAGAGATTAGGAATTTGGGATTGCATGGGCAGATGCAAAAGAAGGGAACCCCGACCATGGGGGGAGTTATTATACTAGGAGCTATATTGTTGCCTACCATCTTTTTTGCCGACTTGACCAACGTGTACGTCTTAATCATGCTTATGACAACTGTATGGCTTGGTCTATTAGGTTTTACGGATGATTATATCAAGGTTTTTAAAAAATATAAAGAAGGACTTCCTGGACGCTACAAGATTATAGCACAAGGTTTATTAGGCTTGGTAATAGCTTTTATTTTATACTCTTCAGAAGATGTCGTGGTGAGGAAAAAAATCACATCAGGAGGAGGATTTCCAAGATCCGAAATCGTGGAAGAAGATGACTACTACGACCCCGAGGTTGTGTATACGACACAGGATATTAAATCCACGATAACAACGATTCCTTTTTTCAAGGACAATGAATTTGATTATGCCCAATTAATAGGATTCATGGGAGATAATGCCAAAAAATATGCCTGGGGCGTATTATTCTTAGCCATTATCATAATCGTGATGGCAGTCTCCAATGGTGCAAACATCACCGATGGGTTGGATGGGCTTGCCGCGGGAACCTCGGCTATTATAGGGACAACCCTCGGTGTTTTAGCTTATCTTTCCGGGAACATGATCTATGCAGAATATTTAAATATCATGTATATTCCTTTGACCGGGGAACTGGTTGTTTTTATGGGTGCCTTTATCGGGGCCTTGATAGGTTTTTTGTGGTATAATTCCTATCCTGCCCAGGTGTTCATGGGCGATACTGGGAGTTTATCTCTCGGAGGAATTATTGCAGTATTTGCTATTATCATCCGGAAAGAATTGTTAATACCCATTCTCTGTGGAATCTTTTTCGTGGAAAATGTTTCCGTAATGATACAAGTGATGTATTTCAAGTATACCAAAAGAAAATATGGTGAAGGAAGACGGATATTTAAAATGGCTCCTTTGCACCATCATTATCAAAAGCTAGGATACCCCGAGCCTAAAATCGTCACCAGGTTCTGGATTGTAGGAATCTTACTTGCCGTAATAACCATTGTAACTTTAAAGATCAGGTAAAAAATAAAAAAATATAACAACTGGAGAATCTACGAATGAGTAAAAGAATTGTAATATTAGGAGCTGGTGAAAGTGGAACAGGTGCTGCTATCCTGGCTAAGAAACAAGGTTACGATGTGTTTGTATCTGATTGGAACACCATTAAAACTGTTTATAAAGAAATTCTTTTCGACAATGATATAAAATGGGAAGAAGGACAGCATACTGAAAAACTTATTCTTGATGCCGATGAAATCATCAAAAGCCCTGGAATACCAGGTAAGGCTGATATTATTCAAATTATAAAGAAGAAAGATATAAAAATCATTTCAGAAATAGAATTCGCATCTAGGTATACCAATGCCAAGTTAATTTGCATAACCGGTAGTAATGGCAAAACAACAACGACTTCTTTAATTCATCACATGATGCATAAAGCTGGTCTTAAAGTAGGCATTGCCGGTAATATGGGAAGAAGTTTTGCCATGCAAGTGGCCAAGGAGGAGTATGATTATTACGTGTTGGAAATAAGCAGTTTTCAGCTTGATAATATGTATGACTTCAAGGCTGATATTGCTATCCTGTTGAATATTACACCTGATCATCTCGACCGATATAATTATAATCTCCAAAATTATATAGATTCCAAGTTCAGAATTATACGGAATTTATCCGAAGATGAATATTTTATATTTTGCTCTGATGATGAAATAACCATAAAAGAACTGGAAAAGATTGTAACCAAGGCACGCCAACTTTCCTTTACCTTGAAAGATAAAAAACAGGATGGGGCGTACGTGCAAGAAGGCAACATGAAAACAGGATTTGATGATGTGGATTTTTCCATGTCATTAAACGAACTATCCCTGAAAGGTAAACATAATATTTATAATTCAATGGCAGCTAGTATCACGGGCAATGTACTACGTATCAGGAAGGAAATCATTCGCGAGAGTCTTATTGATTTTAGGGGAGTTGAACACCGGCTTGAACAAGTTGTCAAAGTGCACGGTATTGAATTTATCAATGACTCGAAAGCAACC
>CAZOSQ010000311.1:0-4646 GCA_964582245.1 uncultured Bacteroidales bacterium
TTTTGATCACGTATTCATATAATTCTCTAGGCATTTGCCAAAGTTGGTTTGAAACTGGATTATGCTGGGCGAAAAATTCATCGACTAAACTCTCCCACTCTTCTAATAATAGAAGTTCATATGTTAAGGGATAAGCGGATGCCAGGCTGTCATTTATTCCGTTTAAAGTTAGTTGTCGGTACCGGTTAACATGTTCCTGATTCACCCCCGGTATTTGACTATATTTCCCCGTTCGACAAAATTTTGCCAAATCTGACTGGTATTTGTGGGTTGATTCAAGCAATTTCATATTTAATTTTCTTAAAACCATTCCTTTTAATTTCCCGGATTTTGCTAATTTCTTGCTGTAGCTCGTTTAAAGAAGGAATATTAAAATCTCTTTCAAGAAGAACCGGAACATCCTTGTCAAGTTTTTCCATGGTAAATTCAAATAATTTAAATACCGGGTCAATAATAGCCTGTCCATGTGTATCAATGATAAGATCCTCAGCTACAAGTTCATGTCCTGCCATATGAATATACACAACCTTATCCAACGGTAAATTTTGAATAAATTCTTCAGCTTGGTATCCATGATTAAATGCATTCACGTAAATATTATTAACATCCAGCAAAAGGTTGCAACCGGATTTTTTTATTATCTCGGTTACGAATTCAAGTTCTGTCATTTCGGCAGCAACAGGGGTATAGTAACTTACTATTTCAATTGCTAAAGTTTGCTTTAGAATATCTTGAGCCTGGATGATTTTTGAAGAGACATGATTTATGGCATCCCTGGTGAAAGGAATTGGTAGTAAATCATAAAGATGGGCATTGTCACACTTGGAAAAACTTAAATGCTCTGTATAGAGGATTGCACCTTGTTCCGAAATGAATTTCTTGACTTCTTTCAAAAATGATTCATCCAATTTATCAGGGCCTCCCAGGGATAATGACAACCCGTGGGTGAAGAGCGGATATTTTGACGTGACCTCTTCCAATTTTTTTTTCCAGAATCCCCCAATATTCATCCAATTTTCCGGTGCAACTTCTATAAAATCTGGTTTTAAAATATTTTCATTTATGAATTCTTCGGCGAAATCTTTCCTAAATCCTATTCCTACCATTTTTTATTCTTTAGAAGATTAAAATAAAGTAAAGCCGGAGATACCCGGCTTTACAACTAAAAAAACATCAATTACCACATTTCCCCTCTCCACATTTGGCATCCTTTGTTTTCGAGTCGTTAGTAGTTGTTTTCTTTTTAGTGGCCTCACCGCATTTTCCTTCACCACATTTCGCTTCGGTGGATTTCATTTCAGTATTGGTAGAATCAGTTTTTGCTCCACAATTTTGATCTCCACCCCCCGGGAAAGATGTTGAACTACTTGATAAATGTGATCGCACTTCTGCCCCATTTCCCAAATGGTTAAAAGATAAAGCATTCGATCCATTCATGTTCAAAGTTGAACCTGCCAGTAAGGAGCCTACCATAAAAGTACCTGCCAATACCCTAGATTTAGCACTTTTTTTCATCATAATAAAATTAATTTTATTCCTTTCAGTCATGAAATCGCTTCGCTAAGTTCAAAGGTATGATGGAACATCCATGTTAATGATTTTTTTATAAATGTGTTTGTGTTTTGTAATCATGGATGTTTCATAATTATCTTTGTTTTAGGTTTATTTATAATTTTCGTGTGATTGGTCGTCCACAATTCAAAAACCTGACAAAATATTTCTATGTATTTTAATATTTTTTCCTAAAACACTGATTAAATGCGTTTTAAATATTGTTATTTTTTGTAGAGAATTTACTGTTAAACTGTTTTTACCCCGTTCAAATCCTAGGGGATATTAAATAATTACATCGAACATTTTAATTTAGCTGGTAATGCATGAAAATTCAATACCTGATACCAATGCGTAAGAATAATGATTTGGTAGAGTTTTAAAGGTTATGACTAACCCTTTTTTACGTTACCAACGTAGTTCAAAAAATTTACCGGGAATTGTTTTTTTCTTCAATTTTGGAAATTATTTCTTTCTTCATTTTTCCTATATCGAGTTTACAGGATTTTTCCTCTTTATTCATTAATCTTGAAATTACTTGATCAATGACCTGGCTTTGTTTTTCGTACTGGAAACAAGCGTCACATAACTTATTGTGAAATCTTAACTGGATTCTTTCAGGGATGGATAAACGTGAATATATCTTTTTTTCAATAAGACTCGTTGCCTTAAAACACGATAATAATAATATTTGCATTATCTTTTTCATTCCTTGTACCAATTTTTCTCCACGCAATCCCTCAATTGAAGCTTTGCCCTATGAATAATTTGCCATAAATTAGTCGGTTTAATACCTAATTCCTTACAAATTTCTTTACCGTTTTTACCTAATAAATATTTTAATTTCACGCAAAGGTTCCATTTTTCTGGAAGGGCATTTAGGCATGCATTTAAAACCGAAACAAACTCATCATTATCTAGTAATTGTCCATCATGTTCTTTCCATTCAAGAGGAACATAACCGGCATTCCAACCACCCGATTCATTAAAAAAAGAAGAAAAAGAAACAGGATTGTCTCCCGGTAACCTGATTTTTTTTCGGTAATGGTCCACGATCTTATTATTTAAAATCGCAAAAAGCCAAGTTTTGGGAGTGCTTTGTTCTTTAAAATCATGAAATTTCTCCACGGCGGCAAGAAAAGTATCTTGAACCAAGTCTTTCGCGATCTCCTCATCCGAGATCTTATGAAAAGCCCACGAATATAATTCCTCCGTGTATACTTCTACCCATTGTGCCAATCCTGGTTCTTGCATCAGAAAAGATTTTGATCTTATAAATATAAGATAAATAATAACAAGATTACCCGGGATATCAAAAAAATCAAGGACTGGTAGGTTAAAAGACCATCGTCATTTTCTATAACCTTTTGATATACGTGCAGAATTTATCAAAGAAAAGATACCATATAAAATAGCGTATAAGCCAATGATAATGATGATAATTCTTGAACTTTCAAATGGATTGGTTAAAATTAGAATTCCAAAAACTAAAGATAAAATGCTGAATACTATTAAAATCTCTGCCCCGTATATAGCTTTTCTAATTAAATAGTAGGCAACCCCCAGGATAATCCCCATGATGATTGCCCATATCCCCACAATGGCTAAGAATACCTGGATGGAAATTTCCGGTCTCAATAGAATGAATATCCCGATTAGAACACCTATAATTCCTTCTAATAATAGAAGTGCCCAATACTTACTTCGTTGTTTCATAGAAAAGGAACCTATTATCATGGTCAATCCACCTAATAGAAAAGATATTGCAAAATAAATAGCAAGTGCGAAAAGGGTTATTTCGGGAAACAGTATGGCTATCAAACCAAAAATAATTGAAAACACCCCTACTACAGCCGTAGGCCACCATCTTTTAAGAAAAGTCATATTTCCTGTCTTTTTTTATTTAACAACAAAGTAAAACCAGCATAGTTTAACAAGATATATATTTCTTTACCCATTCATTTTTGCACCTAAAAGATTATTCCTGGTTTATCTTTTTAAGAATCTCACTTGTTTTATTATCTAAATTAAGAACTGCAGGGCCTTGCAATACCTGTCCTTCATGATCAAACCTGCTCCCATGGCAGGGACAATCCCAAGTATTTTCCATGTTATTCCAGGTGACATGGCATTTCAAATGAGGACAAACGGGGGAAAGATAGAAAGTGTCACCTGCCTTATCTTTAAAAACAGCCATGGGTTTTTCATTTACATGCATAACTATACCCTGTCCCGGTAAAGGATCATTGTTACTTTTGAATGATAATCTATCTTCTATTAAATGTTTGGCCACTTGAGTATTCTCTTTCAAGAACTTTTTCCCGGATTTCATTATATCTAAACGTTTTGAATCATAAACTTTTGCCCATTCTTGTTTATTCCCAGTTAATAAACCAGTTAAAATCATGGCGGAAATTGTTCCATAAACCAAACCGTCACCCGAAAAACCGGTGGCCACATAACTATTTTTAAAAGGTGTTTCACCTATGTAAGGTAACCCATCTGCTGGTTCATAATATTGAGATGACCATCTTTCATGAAAAGAAATTACCTCGTATCGATCTTTAATGTAATTTTTTAAAACCTGGTAATAGTCACGATCATCTTCCTGATACCCTGTTTGATGATCCACTCCTCCAACCAATATTTTATTTTCTTCGACCTGGCGGGTATAAAAATAAGGTTCGTGTTGATCCCAGAATAATGCATCACCAGGCATATCCTTAACGGAAGCAATCATGAGATAGCTTCTAAAAGGATAATTTAAGGTTTGCAAAGCATCAATAAACAGGGGTAAGTGAGTAGCCAGTATTACATTTTTATACTTTACCGATCCTTTCTCGGTATACAACTGTTGATCAGCGTGATCCACTTCTATCACCCGGCTGTTTTCATAAATATCCACTCCATGGGTTGATAAATACATCGCCAAACCTTGCAAATACTGCTGACTCTTAAACCTGGCCTGGTTTTTAAAAACAACAGCTTCTTGTACTTTAAAAGGCAGTGGACCTTCCTTTGTTAAATAAACATCAAGACCAGCTTGTTTACTGCTTTCAAACTCATTTTGCACAAGTTCACTTTGGCTTTCTTGT
>CAZOSQ010000312.1:0-4638 GCA_964582245.1 uncultured Bacteroidales bacterium
ATTTATGTTAAATTTATTATCCTGCCTGTAATATTCTTCAATCATAAGAAGTGGTACCATGTCAAGATAAAGTCCATTCTCAGATTCCCAACCAAAAATCCGTTTGCCCAAGGATGATGAAACAGAAAAGATATTTTTCTTATTCAAAAAATAATCAAAACCAGTTTTTACCTGGTAAGAATTCCATTGAATAAACCTTTCTTTTACAGACGCATATTGCATGGTGGTAGTATCGCCCTTGGATATTTTACTCATGGTCCAATCATTAGGCTTTTTCCTAATCGTGTAACCGGGAGACAAAAATAGATTCCACTTGCTGGTCCTGTAATTGAAAATTCCATTTAATCCATTGGATCCATCAGTGCCTAGGTTCCCATTTACTTGACCAGTCAATCCATTTTCTTTACCCTTTTTCATAATAATATTGATGATACCTCCTACCCCCGCAGGATCATATTTGGCTGAAGGATTGGTTATAATCTCAATATTTTCTATTTAACTTGCGGGTATTTGTTGCAATTCTTCACTACCTTGAAGAACAGAGGGTTTACCGTCAATCACTACTTTAAAATTACTGCTACCCCGGAGGCTGACGTTTCCCTCGATGTCTACCTGTACAGAGGGTATATTTTCCAATGCTTCGACTGCCGACCCTCCTGCCGAAACCAAATCCTTCCCTACATTAATGACTTTCTTATCGATCTTGTATTCAACCTGGGATTTTTCAGCTATTACTTCAACTCCATCCATAGCAATGACAGCCGGGGAAAACTTTATTTTACCCATTGAAACATTGGCATTCCCGGGACTAATTTGAATATTTTTTATCCTCAAAGGCCTGTAACCGACAAAAGAAATGTCAATAAAATAATTCCCGAAATCCAATCCCGTTAATTGAAATTTTCCTTCAGCATTCGTAATAGTTCCTGTAACCAGTATGGAATCATTTGAATCCAGGAGAGAAATCGTAACATACTCCAAGGGAATTCCTTGATTTTCATCAATTACTTCACCTGTAAGAATTCCTTTCGCTGAATAACTTCTATTTCCCGTTTGGGAAAAAATGTATGAAGAAATTATAATCCATAAAAACCCCGAAAAAATTATTTTCATTTCAGATACAGATTTATATAATAATATAGTCGATACATACTTCCTTAGGAAAAAATATTTTTAGTATTTTACTTAATAATCTTATAAGATCCTATAAAAATAGATTGTCGTGTATTTTAATAAAATCATTCAAATGATTAGACACGAAAAAAACGAAAAACCTGCACCAAAAGTACCTGCTCATAAACAAGTATATGATCAGAATTTATTGTGTATGTTAAAAAACTTGGATGTTTTTCGGGTGAACAAATATGATATAATATATGGTATCCGATCTAATTTTGAAAATTTAACCCGGTAACAGGGATATAATTTGAAATAAATGAAATTTTCACAACTTATAAGGAATAAATATTGTTTTTTCGAATAATTAAAAACTTAAAATAAAGTCCGTGAAGAATTTGAAAAAACAGGATCATCCAAGTAATAAATATGGACATTTAGCTGAGAGACCTAAAGAAATCAAGCCTAAAGGATGGAAATTTATTTTTAAAAGAGTAAAAAAAGGAATCGAACTGGATCATATACCCATTGTTGCGGCCGGGGTAGCTTTTTTCTTCTTTTTTTCATTGTTTCCCGCAATAGCAGCCCTAATTTCTATATACGGGCTCATAATGGATCCACAGCAGGTACAACAGCAAGTTTCAGAATTGGCTTTTTTGCTGCCCAACCAGGCTAGCCAATTCCTCATGGATACCCTGCAAAATATAGCGAAAAAACCCGGTGAGACACTTGGCTGGGGTTTTGTTTTAAGCGTCCTTATAAGCTTATGGAGTGCTAATTTGGCAACAAGGGCATTATTCAAGGGAATAAATATCGTTTACAATGAAAAAAATAAACGTAATTTTTTCCAGGAAATAGGATTGAGTTTATTATTCACCCTGGGCGCAATATTAGTAGGTATTATATGCCTAAGTTTAATAGTAGGATTCCCAGCAGTCTCCAATCCATTAAATTTGCCAGGATATATAAATACCCTAATTAAATGGGGTAGATGGCTGATTTTAGCTTTTATCATTATTCTCTCGATCGCCATTATTTATCGATTCGCACCATCAAGAAGAGGTCCCAAGTTCAGGTGGGTAACATGGGGTTCCGTGATTGCCACTGTTCTTTGGTTAATTGTTTCCTGGGCTTTTTCCTTTTTCGTGGATAATTTTGGTAATTTTGATCAAATATTTGGCCCAGTTGCAGCTATAATTATTCTTATGTTATGGTTCTTTCTTACAAGTTTTCTAATATTGATTGGGGCTGAATTAAATGCCGAAATGGAACATCAAACCAAAAAAGATACAACCATTGGCGCTGATAGCCCCATGGGAGAACGAGAGGCTTACCATGCTGACCATGTAGCAGGGGAAGAAAATGAATAGCTAAACTTGGAAGTATTACATCGAAAGTTTTTTATTAGCCGCGAATACACGAATTATAAGTATTAATATTCGTGTATTCGTGGCTATCTTTTTGATTAACACGAATTGGTTTCCCGCTAAGCGGGAAGAGATCCCGAATTGTCACTGATGCCATGTTAAGCTTGGAGTCTTGATCAATAGGTTACACTTGGCTCGACACAACTTATTCGATTACCAGGGATAATCATAAGCATTTCTATAAGAAGACCAGTGACATTTTTGTTTTTTCTTATTGAATGATCATATTACCCCTGTAGGTCTTATCACCTTTTAACTCAATCATATAATATCCAGGGGAAAGACCATTTCTTTGAATTGAATATTGACTGCTTGACAACTTTTCGGAACGAACTAACTTTCCTGAAATATCATAAATCTTCAAGAAAAATTTAGCTCCCTTCGGGTTATCGAATGATAAAGTAGCAGATTTATTAAAGGGATTAGGGTATAGAAGAATGGAATGTACATTTGTACTTGAACCTAAGCTGGTTTCTTGTAATCTATTATCCTCAAGGTTTGAAAGAGACCGGGAAAAGGGCCCGCTATTGGATTTTTTACCAAAATTTAAAACCTCTCCCCTATCAACCTCAACCCGGTAATAGTTATTACCATCTAAAGGATTATTGTCAATATAAGTATATAATGAATCCGAGGAATTAAAATCAATAGAATCATACAAGGTCATATTGACTGAAGTATCCCCACGAAAAATATAAAATTTAGAATAAGAAAAACCATTGTATTTGTTCCAGGTCAATTTTGGTAATCCGGTGGTTAAATCATTATTTACCATTAATTTCATCGGTAGGTGTGCATTGGACTTTGCCACGGCATATACAGCCTCATGACCACATTTATCAACCGTTGTAATAATATAGGTTCCAGGATTTTCAGCTGGATTAGACATCATGTCAATAAAAACCGGGTTTTCTATAACAGGGATATTGGCTAAGAATTTTTTTCCTGTTGGTAAATCCTTATATACTTTATAAGATACTGTTCCCTTGTTTTCCGTTCGTCTCCAAACAACCAGGTATTTACCTGTCGCAGTATCTACTGTAACAAGGAAAATTTTCTCATCAAAAGGAACTTGCTGCTCCACGTTAAGGCTGTCATTATCGGCCTCTATCACATTAGTGAGATTAACTCCTTGTAGATCAGATTCTCCTATTAGTTTTACCACCCCGGGGTTTCTTATTATCAAGAGTGAATCCATGACTTCTCCCCCCGATTCCCAATTCAACCTTGGCTGAAAATTAAGATCTAAAGGAGGATTTAAAATTTTTGGATATAAAACAATACTATCTCCATCACATAACCTAAACATATTATTTATTATGGTATCTTGGTTAAACGGCTTCATTCTTACAACAGGAAGCTGGATAGCTTTCATATCATCAAGAACCCATCGTGCTTCGCAAGTACCGTTAATCTCCAGGTTGATTATCATCACCAACTGGATCCACAATGTTTTTACCTGGAACATTTTTGGAAGTCGAAAAGGTTTAAACTTCAGTATGCTATCACCTTGGGGTATACGATTAATCTCGAACATGTACCAATTGACACTATCGGGGCTAAAACGAAGGTAGGTTTGGCTACTATCTTTTTTATAATATTGTTCACACATGAATATAAAAGGACCTCCATTAGATAAATCAAGAGGTAATTTTGAAGCCATCACCAGGGTATCTTTTTTCCCCCCGGGTATGGTAGATCCATCGAATGATAAATATCCATCATAGGGATCCTTGGTAGTCCATCCCGTTGGAACATCGTGTAAGGTTACTGTTGTTTGTTCGGCAACTCCATAAATACCTTTTTCTTTAATCCAGTTGGCACCTGTACTGTCTATCCATGCGCTTTCACCTGCAGGAAGCAATTCTTGTCCAAATCCTTGAATAATATTGAAAAGGAAAAATAGGGGTAATAAAAATTTCTTCATGACATTGATTTTAGTTTCTATTGTGTAAAGGAATATTATGCAAAACATCAACTTTTTTAATCCTTCAATTTTTCTTATACGAAAACATGCTATTTAGGTTTAGAAATTTTTTCAATGGCATCCGATTAAAAATCGGATAATTTATATTGCCCTCATGCTCTTTTTCGC
>CAZOSQ010000313.1:0-4633 GCA_964582245.1 uncultured Bacteroidales bacterium
CCTGAAGCAATAGCGAAAGAGAGCATGAGGGCAAAATAAATAACCCGATTTTTAATCGGATACCATTGATTTAATATATAATAAAATCTTAACATGGCTTTATCTTAGGGATAATAATATAACCAAAACTTTCAAAAATTGGTCATAAACTTTAAAATTTGATAAATCAAGATTACGAATGTGTAATCAACTTTTCAATTAAATCTTCTGGCAGGGGCTTAATTTCAAACCTTTCCACGAATGAATAATCCAAAGCTTTTTCCCGATCCTTTTCCCTGATGGAACTAGTTGCAATAATGATTTTGGTTTGATTAATCCTGTTTTGAAAATTATTCCTGAAATATTCCAGGAACTCGAACCCGTTCATTTCCGGCATATTTAAATCCAGCAAGATATACCCGGGAAAAGCACTACCAGTCTCATCTCTTTTTTTCAATTCTTCGATTGCTTCGTTAGCGGTCGAAACAGTATGAAAATATTCTTTATACGGACTCCAACTTATTATCATCTCGTACAAATTGGTGGTATATTCATCATCATCTACCATTAAAACAAAATTTAATTTATCCTCCATGACTTTCATACTTATTTATTAATATTCATTTAAAAAAAATACAAATCTTGCACCTTTTCCAGGTTCACTTTCGATTTGGATATGCCCCCCGTTCTTAGTCACCATTGTATTAATAATGTAGAGTCCTATCCCCAATCCCTTTCCTTGCGCCGTAAATCTTTTAAAAGGCTGGAACAAGTTATCACCGTATTTTTTCAAATCAATTCCAATTCCATTATCTTCATAAATAATCTTTAATTTATCCTTTTCTTTTTCGCAGGTTATTTTTATTTCCAAGGGTCTTACTTCTGATCTATATTTCAGGGAATTACTAATCATGTTGGAAAAAATACTATTCAAATAAGAGCGAACATAATTTATTCTCAAGTTTTTCCTGCATTTTACGGTAATTTCGGCATTAGATTGTGCTATCCTATTCTTTTCGGTCATAATAACATTATCAATAACCTTCTTAACTTGTATTTCTGGTTCATAAATTTCTTTTTTCCCTTGTGTATCTATTATTTGAACCAACCCTTTCAAGGTCAAGTCAAGTCTATTCACGTTGGCAATGATATTATCTATTAATTCCTCCTTTTTTTCCACTGGAGCCTTATTGATAATGCGAGATATCAACTGTAGATTAGCCACGGGTGTTCTTAAATCGTGAGCCACCGCATGTACAAAATTATCAAGGTAACGATTGATATTTTGTAGTTCTTTATTCTTTTTATTTAATGCTTGCGTTTGATTTATTTGCTCATGTATGTCGGTACATGTTCCAATCCAGTTGATAACATTATCCTCTTTATCCTTCACTGGATTTATATACACCATGAACCACTTGTATTTTCCATACCTGTTTTTTAGGTATATGTTTTGGTAATAAGGTGATTTATAATACAAGGCCAGATCCCAAGTTTTCTTGTATTCGTGGTATTGATCCGGATGAATAATGCTGGTCCAATGATATCCCTCTCCATGTTCATCTTTGCCGGTATACTCGTGCCATCTTTGGTTGAAATACACCATGTTGCCATCTGTTTCAAGGATAAAGGCCATTTGAGGCAAAGCTTCAACTATTAGTTGTAATTTACGCACGTCTTCTTCCACCAATCGCCTTGCTTTTACCTGGTCTGTTATTTCGTATGCATAAATAAAAATACGACCTACTCGATCCTTATTCGTTTCGGGTTGAAAAATGAAATTAAAATACCTCTGTTCCATTTCTCCCTTAGGATTGGCGACCACCACGGGATATTCCACTCCATAATAAGGTTTACCGCTTGATTGCACTTCTTTTAGAACATGTCCAATTTCCTGGTTTTCCAGCTCGGGCATAGATTCGAAAAAATTTTTATTCACCAGTTTTTTTCCTACAAAAGCATTTTGGTAAGCAGGATTCATAAATTCATATACCAAGCTGGTGCCCTCTAGGGCCGCAATTAAGCCCGGTGCATTCATAAATACTTTGAATAATCTTTGTCTTTCTTTCTCTGCTTCTTCGTATGCAAGGCTCGTGTTTTCCAAGGCTTTGTCAAGGGCCATGTTTACGTCCTTTAATTCACTGGTCCTATCCTGGATTTTAAGTTCCAACTCTTTAAAAACATCAGGAATTTCTCTTGTAATGATCAATAAAGAATCAACATTACCACCAGGATTAAATTCAGGTTTTATTATCAAGTGTAAAAAACATGACCTCCCTTGGGTCAAAAATTCTGCCAGGTGCTCGGATTGCTTCCCGGTTCTTATTACTTCCTTACTTTTTTCGATAAATGGTGATACATTGTCCAGTGGAAAGCTTTTATCAAATATTGAATGCCCAATATAACTGGAGGGAGGATACCCGGTAATTTTTTCAATTGTATTATTAACGTAAAGGTAATTAAAAGAAAGATCGAGGCGAATAATTACATCCGGTGAATTTTGGACAATAGATTCCCAATTACCACTAAAAGCTAGATAATTCTCATGATCATCTTCTATCGCTGGCTGTTCTTCAAGTTTTTGCCGGGTTTCTTGTAATTCCCTTTCCAGGCGAATAATTTTATCCTTTAATGTTTTTATTTCATCCATAATTATACTTCAAGATTTACATCCACAGGCATTACATATACCTGCCTGTAAAGAAAATCTTAATCATATAATAATATTAAAGATTTACAAAATTTCACAACTCATAAAACCGAGTTGGTTTATAAATCAGCGTTAAAAAATATTTATACTTATACTACCTACTACCGTATCAAGTTTCAAATTTGAGGAAAAGAACAAATTATCTTGATTTAACAATCCTGCTTTAAGTATTGTTCCGAAAACAACCACTTATATATAAAAAAAGCGAGAAAATCTTCATTTTATTTCCCGCTTTAAGTACTTTTTTATTGTCTAATTTAATATCTATAATGATCAGGTTTGTATGGCCCTTCTTTAGGAATCCCTAAATAATTTGCCTGATCCTGGGTCAACTCGGTCAATTTGACTCCTAGTTGATCAAGGTGTAAGCGAGCTACTTCTTCATCTAATTTTTTAGATAACCTGTAAACACCCACGGGAAAATCATTTTGCCACAAATCTAATTGTGCGAGGGTCTGGTTGGTGAAAGAATTACTCATCACGAATGATGGATGCCCCGTAGCGCAACCAAGGTTAACCAAACGTCCTTCTGCCAACAGGTATATGCAATGTCCCTCTGGAAAAACATATTTGTCAACCTGTGGTTTAATATTAATTTTTTCAATATTTTTATACTCGTTCAACTTGTCCACCTGTATTTCATTATCAAAGTGACCAATGTTGCAAACGATGGCCTGATCTTTCATTTTTGCCATGTGCTCAATGGTAATTACGTCTTTATTCCCGGTGGTGGTCACAAAGATATTTCCCTCTTTCAAAGCTTCTTCCAGGGTGGTGACTTTAAATCCTTCCATCACTGCTTGCAAAGCACAAATAGGATCGATTTCGGTCACGATTACACGGGCACCAAAACCTCTCATTGACTGGGCACATCCTTTTCCTACATCTCCATATCCAAGTACAACGACAACTTTTCCCGCAACCATAACGTCAGTTGCTCTTTTTATACCATCGGCTAAAGATTCGCGGCAACCATATAAATTGTCAAATTTTGATTTAGTGACGGAATCATTCACGTTAATGGCAGGAACAAGCAATTCGCCTTTTTCTTGCATTTGGTAAAGTCTATGCACTCCTGTCGTTGTTTCTTCAGAAATACCTTTTAATTCCTTGGCAGTGCGTTCCCATTTTTTGGGATCGGCTTTCAATATTTTTTTCAACAAATCATAAATAATACCTTCTTCCCTATTGGCGGGTTTTACATCCAAAATAGAAGGATCCTTTTCTGCCTTATACCCCAGGTGTACCAATAAGGAGGCATCACCACCGTCATCAACGATAAGATTAGGTCCCTTTCCACCGGGAAAAGTTAATGCTTGCTCGGTACACCACCAATATTCTTCCAAAGTTTCACCTTTCCATGCAAATACCGGGATCCCTGCCTTGGCAATCGCGGCGGCGGCATGATCTTGCGTGGAAAATATATTACAACTGGCCCAGCGTACATCTGCACCAAGTTCAACTAAAGTTTCAATTATAACGGCTGTCTGGATTATCATGTGCAATGAGCCGGACACCCGGGCACCTTACAACGGTTTATCCTTTGCATACTTTTCTCTTACTGCCATTAAGCCAGGCATTTCCTTCTCGGCAATTTCTATTTCTTTCCTGCCATATTCGGCCAATTCAATGTCTTTTACCTTGTAAGGAAGGCTATCAACAACTGTTTCTTGCATTTTCACGTTATTTTTTGTTAAAAATTTAAGCTAATTTACAATTCACAAAGATACATCAAATGATGGTTTAAGGAAATAAAAACGTTAAAAATAAAAGTTAAGTCTTTCGAGTTAGGTTCGATTGAATTCCTCTTTATACACGTTTACCCAAGGCAAAACAAACAAATTAATTGTGTTCCAAAAATGGATTTGATTTTTCTCCTTACCAAGATAACGAACCCACACGGGCTAAATTAAATAAAACACAATGTTTAATGGCAGTTGGGAG
>CAZOSQ010000314.1:0-4627 GCA_964582245.1 uncultured Bacteroidales bacterium
ATCCTCTGGTACAAGAACTTTCCAAGAATAACTAGGATTATTATGGAAAATATCAAGCATATTAAAATAGCCACAATTCTCGGAAAACCTTCCTTTTCAAGATAATTGGCAACGGGTAGAAATAAATAAGAAAGTAAAACACCGAAGGCAATGGGATAAAGAAAATCTCTAGCTTGTATGATAGCATATATGGTTAAAATTACCGCTAATAGTATAAAAACATAGCGAAAGAGAAAAGGATATTTTTTAGTCATAATAATTAGAACATTTCATGAATGTGACCCGGCTAAATTAATTTTTATTTTCAATCGAATAGAAACGTTAGCGATATCAAATATAATATTACACATGCATTTATTTTATTTTTTTTGAAAAAATTTGATTCCTAATTTTTCCTTGATACACTCGTTTATAAAAAAAAGATAAATTATGTACACATACCTTCTGTTTATTAAAATTAGCGTATACTTCGCTCCAGTAATATAAGTGTTTTAAGTTAACCAGTCAAAGTTTATGGCCATTTAATAAGAAAATAAAATATAGTCCCACAATGTTACCATGAAAAGTTGGTTATATTTATTAGACATGAACTTCTTAGCGCACATATATTTATCCGGTGATTCCGATCAAGTGAAAGTCGGGAATTTTATAGGTGATTTTGTAAAAGGTAATCATTATAAAAATTTCCCTCCACTAGTAAGCAAGGGAATTATCATGCATAGAAGAATTGATGCTTATACCGATACCAATACCATCGTAAAAAGCAGTGCCGTTCCTTTCCGCGAAAAATACGGCAGGTATGCCGGCATTGTAATTGATATCTTGTATGATCATTTTTTAACCAGGAGTTGGCATCATCATTCACTTTTACCCGTGAATGAATATGTTGAACATTTCCATCATGCCCTTGATGCTAATCAACATCTACTGCCCGAAGCAATTAAAATGTTTATCCACCGCTTTATATCATTTAACTGGTTATTATCTTACAATGATTTGAGTGGAATCGAACGAGTTTTGAAAGGAATGTCGAAAAGGACTTCCCTTCCCGGTGAAACAAAATTTGCTATGGATGTAATTGAAAAAAACTATACCTCCCTAGAAAATCATTTCAATCAATTTTTTCCTATGCTAAAAAATCACGTGAGTATGAATTTTAAAATCATTTTTCCTAGTTCTAATTTTTAAGCCAAACTGAACCAAGATCTAATGAAATAAAATGACCGCGTACTTATTTTCTTATTGGTTGCTTGTTTATTTTCAATTTGTCACATCCTTGCTGCACTATTTTTATAATTTATTTTCATATTTTTGTTTCAAATCTTTGAAACCAATGCTCGTAAAAAAAATCTTTCTCTTTTCTTTTGTCATGCTATATTTAAGCGGGATGGCACAGGAAAAAATAGATCATGCTACAAGAGGAAACTTTCTTCTAGATATAGTTAAGTATGTTACATGGAAAAATGAAGAATTTAATAACTCTCCTGATTTTTTAATTGGTATATTGACCAAAGAAACCGACTTTATTCTAGAACTACAAAATTTAGTGAAAACCAGGGACCATGTGCACAGGAAAAAAATTAAAATTATACATTTCAGGGAAGTCGACCACATTAAGCCAACACATGTATTATTTGCTTACCATAACAATGAATACAAAATCAATGATTTATTAAAAATTGTAAAAGGAAAACATACCCTGCTGGTGACCGAAGGGTTTGAATTTCAAAAATCTATGATTAATTTCGTATTGAAGGATAACAAGCTTAGATTTGAAGCCAATGAAAAGTTGATGAACACTGAAATGTTGCATGTTTCAAACTTATTCCTGGCACAAGCGATTAAAACCAGGGAAGATTGGGAAAATTTATACAAGAAAACGGATGAAGCATTAGAACAAGAAAAACAAGTTACTGAGAAACTGAAACAAGAACTAGCCAAATTAACAGAACTGATACAAGCTAAAACCATCCAACTTGAAAAATTAAACGAGGATATTATTCAAAAACAAGAGGAACTTGACTACAATTCTCGACTGTTGTTAATGAAAGAACATCAAATGCAGGTGGCAAATGATTCAATTGAATCAAAACAAGTTGCTATCAATCAAAAAATTAGAATTTTGGAAGAGAAGGAAAACCAAGTTCAACAAAGAGATGAAGATATAAAAGTCCTTGACCAACAAATCTCCAACCAAAAATTCATCATGGGCGAACAGCTAAAAGCCTTAGAAAAACAACGATTGTTTTTGGTTTTCATGGGAATAGTTCTTGTTTTCATCATCATTCTTTCTTTATTGATCTACCAGGGGTACAAGATAAAAAAAGATGCAAACAGGAAATTGGAGGAAAAAAATAAAAAAATCAATGCCCAAAAAAATCAAATTGAAAAAGAAAGAGATATAGTTAGAAGCCAAAGAGACCAAATCGCCTACCAAAAAAAACATATTACCGATAGCATACAATACGCCAAAAGGATCCAAACAGCATTGTTACCTTCCCTTGAATTTTTCAGCGATAAATTAGATCATTTCGTGTTATTCAAACCACGAGATATTGTTAGTGGAGATTTTTATTGGCACCACAACTTGGATGATAAATACCTAGTGGTAGCATCAGATTGCACCGGCCATGGCGTGCCAGGTGCATTCATGAGCATGCTGGGAATAAGCCTTTTGAACGAGATAGTGATAAACGAAGAAATCATTCAACCCGATAAAATACTAAACGAACTAAGGAAAAAGGTAATCCTTTCCTTGCAGCAGTTTGATAAAAAAAGTAAAATAAAAGATGGCATGGATATTACCATTTGCCTTATTGACAGGACAAATAATAAACTTTATTTTTCAGGAGCCAACAACCCGCTTTTTTTATTTAGGAATAATGAATTGACCGTTATAAAAGGAGATAAAATGCCTGTTGCCATACATGAAATAATGGAACCGTTTACACTACATGAGATAGATATAGATAAAGGAGACACTTTTTATATCTTCTCAGATGGATTTGCGGATCAATTTGGCGGCCCCTTTCAAAAGAAATTCTTGGTAAAAAATTTTAAAAAGCTACTCGCCGATTTCCAGTACCTTCCTATGCTCGAACAGGGATCCAAATTAAATGAAATTTTCGAAGAATGGAAAACAGGAATCGAGCAAATTGACGATGTGTGCGTTATCGGGGTGAGGTATTAGTTTGTTTAGGAATATTTAGCACCCGAACGATTAGAGCTCGTAAGCACCCTAAAAAATTAACTACGGGCGAACAAAAACCTATTAATAAATTTCCCAAAACAGGTTACATGGGATCAACATCAACATTGATTACGAGCGAACTATTTCCAAAACCATTTGTAAAGGAACCAATTTCTTCCTCCAGGATTTCTTTGGCTTTTATTCCAGATCTCTCCCTTTCTATTTTTACCAGTATGTTTTTCAAGTACCAATTCTGTAACCGGTTGACTAGGGGAAACTCGGGGCCCATGATTCTCCGGCCAAACTTCTTCCGTAGTTGTTCTGCCAATTCACGTGAAGCTAAGTTAACCACTTCCTTTTTCTTATGCTTCAAAATCACCCTTATCAATTTAAAATAAGGGGGATAATGGAATTTTTGTCGATCCACTAACTCTTCCATGAACATGGAATGGTAATCATTTTTTATAACGTGTTGAATTACGGGATGTTTAGGATTTGAAGTTTGAATGACCACATTTCCCCGTTTCCCCTTCCTTCCAGCTCTCCCACTCACTTGAGCCATCAACTGGTAACTTCTTTCAAAAGCCCGAAAATCGGGAAAATTAATTAGGTTGTCCGCGTTTAAAATACCCACGATGCTAACATTATCAAAGTCCAATCCTTTTGAAATCATTTGTGTCCCGATAAGTATGTCAATATTACCCGACTCAAAATTCTTTATGATCCTTTCAAAAGATTTTCTAGAACGTGCAGCATCCAAATCCAATCTTTCAATTTTAGCACCCGGGAAGAATATGGCAGTATCATCTTCAATTTTTTCGGTTCCAAACCCACGGGTTTCTATATTTGAACTCCCACAAGCCGGGCAAACTGGGGGAACCTGCAAATGATAAGAACAATAATGGCAAACCATTTGCAAGATACTCTTATGATAGGTTAGGCTAACATCACAGTTTTTGCATCTTGGTATATACCCGCAAACCATGCACTCAATATAAGGAGAGAACCCCCTCCGGTTTTGGAAAAGAATTACCTGCTCGTTACGTTCCAGGGCTTGTTGCATTTGATCCAATAAAACAGGTGTAAAATGTCCTTGCATTCTCCTTTTTCGATAAGCTTCAGCAATGTCAGCCACCCATATTTTAGGCAATTCGATTTCCCTGTAGCGGTGAAAAAGTTCAACGATCCTGTATTTATTAATTTTTACATTAAAATAAGATTCCAATGACGGGGTGGCTGTTCCAAGCAATGCTTTCCCATTGTGCAAACCAACCAGTACCACAGCAACGTCACGAGCATGATACCTTGGAGCGGGATCAAATTGCTTATAAGAATTTTCATGTTCCTCATCGACAATAACCAGTCCCAGGTTATCAAAAGGTAAAAAGACAGAAGAAAGGACACCTAAAAGGACCTGGAAATGAGAAGGTGCAATTT